>DAOKZN010000012.1:0-21393 GCA_035325625.1 Mesorhizobium sp.
GCCGCGCGGTAGGCGACGGAGCGGATGACCACCCAGCGCGGCGCGCCGATGGCCGTGCCGGCCTCGCGCAGGGAGTTGGGCACCAGGTTCAGCATGTCCTCGGTGGTGCGCACCACCACGGGTATGACCAGGATGGCGAGCGCGATCGAGCCGGCCAGCGCCGAGAAGTGCCCCATGGGCCGCACCATCAGCTCGTAGACGAACAGGCCGATGATGATGGAGGGCGCCGAAAGCAGGATGTCGTTGATGAAGCGCACCACCGTGGTCACCCGGGAGAAGCGGCCATATTCGGCCATGTAGGTGCCGGCCAGCACGCCTATGGGGGTGCCGACGACGACCGCGATCACCGTCATGGCCACGGAGCCGGCGATGGCGTTGGCGAGGCCCCCGGCGTCGCCCGGCGGGGGCGTCATCTGCGTGAACACCGACAGCGACAGGCCGGCGAGACCCTTGTAGACCAGCGCGCCGAGGATCAGCGCCAGCCAGGCGAGGCCGACGCCGGCTGCGCAGGTGCACAGCCCCATCATGATTGCGTTCCTGGCCTTGCGGCGGCGGTGGAGCGATGAGGAGGGCGCGGACATGGCTCAGGCTCCGGCGCGGCGCTCGATCCGCATCAGCATGAAGCGCGCGGCGGCAAGGATCAGGAAGGTGATGACGAAGAGGATGAGGCCGAGCGCCACCAGCGAGGAGGTATAGAGCTCGCCGTCGGCCTCCGTGAACTCGTTGGCGATGGTGGCCGAGATCGTCGTGCCCGGCGCGAACAGCGAGGCGCTGATGCGGTGGGCGTTACCGATGACGAAGGTGACCGCCATGGTTTCGCCGAGCGCGCGCCCGAGCCCCAGCATGACGCCGCCCATGATGCCGACGCGGGTGTAGGGGATGACGATGCGGCGCGTCACCTCCCATGTCGTGCAGCCGATGCCGTAGGCCGATTCCTTGAGCACGGCCGGAACGGTGTCGAACACATCCTTGGTGATGGAGGTGATGAAGGGCAGCACCATGATGGCCAGGATCAGCGCCGAGGTGAGCAGGCCGATGCCGTAGGGCGGGCCGGCGAACAGGTTCTCCAGCACGGGCACGCCCTTGAACAGGCCGATGACCAGCGGCTGCAGGTAGACCTGCAGGAACGGCGCGAAGACGAACAGGCCCCAGATGCCGTAGATGATGGAGGGAATGCCGGCCAGCAGCTCGACAGCGATGCCGATCGGGCGGCGCAGCGGACGCGGGCACAGCTCGGTCAGGAACACGGCGATGCCGATACCGATCGGAACCGCGATCAGGATGGCGACCGCCGAGGTGACGACGGTGCCGTAGATAGGGGCCAGCGCGCCGAAGTTCTCCGTGACCGGATTCCAGGCCTGGGTCGCCAGGAAGGAAGCGCCGAAGGCCGACAGCGCCGGCCAGGCGCCCACCACCAGCGAGATGGCGACCCCGCCCAGGATGACCAGCACCAGGATCGCGGACGCGCGGGTGAGAGCGTGGAACACCGTGTCGGTGAGGGCGAAGCGCCGCACCGTGGCGGCACGGGCCTCGGCGGCCGCCGGCCGGGGCATGGCTTCGGAAACGATGGTCATCGAAAGCCCTCGCTCTCGGAAAGAGCGGGAGGACGCCGCGGGGCGCCCTCCCCGTATGCATCACATGGCAGAGTAGAGCGGCTTGCCGTCGGAGCCGACGACATCCTTGGCCCACATGTCCTCGACGCTCTTGACCACGCTGTCGGGCATCGGCACGTAGTCCAGCTCGCCGGCCAGCTCGTCGCCCTTCTGGTAGGACCAGGCGAAGAACTTCAGCGCCTCGGCGGTCGAAGCGGCGTCGTCCGGCTTCTTGTAGACGAGGATCCAGGTGGCGGCCGTCATCGGCCAGGACTCGGCGCCCGGCTGGTTGGCCAGGATGACGCCATAGCCCGGCTGCGAGGACCAGTCGGCATTCGCCGCGGCGGCGGAGAAGGCGGCGGCGGTCGGCTCGACCTTCTTGCCTTCCTTGTTGATCATGTCGGCATAGGTCAGCTTGTTCTGCTTGGCATAGGCGTATTCGACATAGCCGATGGAGCCGCCGGTCTGGGAGACGTTGTTGGCGACGCCTTCGTTGCCCTTGGCGCCGATGCCGACGGGCCACTCGAGCGCGGTGTTGACGCCGACCTTGTCCTTCCAGTCGGCATTCACCTCGGCGAGGTAGTAGGAGAAGTTGAAGGTCGTGCCCGAGCCGTCGGAGCGGTGGACCACGGCGATGGCCTGGTCGGGCAGGGTGACGTCGGGGTTGAGCTTCTTGATCGCCTCGTCGTTCCAGTTGGCGATCTTGCCGAGGAAGATGTCGGCGAGCGTCTGGCCGTCGAGCACCAGCTCGCCCGGCTTGACGCCCTCGAGGTTGACGACCGGCACGATGCCGCCCATCACCATCGGGAACTGGGCGAGCCCCGTGGCCTCCAGATCGTCGCCCTTCAGCGGCGCGTCGGAGGCGCCGAAGGTCACGGTCTTGGCCTTGATCTGCTTGATGCCGCCACCGGAGCCGATCGACTGGTAGTTCAGGCCGATGCCGGTCTCCTTCTTGTAGACGTCGGCCCACTTGGCATAGATCGGGTAGGGGAAGGTGGCTCCTGCACCGGAAATGTCCGCGGCGAGTGCGGCGGTGGGAACGGCGAGTGCGGGCGCCGCAGCCATCGCGATGGCAACAGCCGCCGAGCGAATGAAATGTCTCATATGGCCTGCTCCTGTTTGGAAAGTGTTCTCTCAACGCCTTTCCCGGGCGTCGGGCGTCGTGGCCTTAAACCCGCTCTATTACAGTTGCATGACAGTTTCGTGTCGCTTCGGTGATGACCGGCGGCGGACGGCGGACGGCCGGCCGTCGCGCCCGGTAACAAATATGAGAGGGCGGCGGCGCTCTTTTTTTCCTGCACGCCTTCGCGGGCCCTACACGACCTCTCGGGGAAGAACGTCGGTCGAGCCGAGCCAGCGTTCCAGCTTCTCCAGCAGCGATTTCGGGCTGATCGGCTTCGGCAGATAATCGTCCATGCCCGCTTCCAGGCAACGCTCGCGGTCGCCCTTGAGGGCATGCGCGGTGACGCCGACGATCGGCACATGCGTGCCCTCCACCGCCTCGCAGCGGCGAATCTCGGCGGTGGCTTCGAGCCCGTTCATCTCCGGCATCGACACGTCCATCAGGATCATGCGGGGCATCATCCTCGCCGCCGCTTCGAGCGCCTTGCGCCCGTTGCCGACGATGTGGAAGCTGTAGCCCGTCTCGCCCAGGATCTGGGTGAAGACGAGCTGGTTCACCTCGTTGTCCTCGGCCACCAATATGTCCAGCCTTTCCGCCTCGCCCGGCCCCCGGCCGATGCCGGAAGGCAGGGCCGGGGCGGCAGGCGGCAGCGCCCGGGGCTGCATATCCGCATCCGCAGGTTCCGGCGCCGCCTGGCCGCCCGTCGTGGAGAGCAGGCCGTGCAGTTCCGGCATGGCCGCGGTGCGATGCCTCTGGATGGTCGCCACCAGCGTCTCCAGAAGCGCCGAGGAACGCGCCGGCTTGATGAGCTGCGCGTCGATGCCGAGGTCGCGATAGGCGGCGTTCGCCATGCTCTGGTCGACGGAGGTGAGCATGATGATGGGCGTTTCGGCCAGGCCCTGCGTGTTGCGCACGATGCGCGCCATCTCGGCGCCGGTCATGCCCGGCATCTGGTAGTCCAGCACCACGCAGTCCACCGGCACGCCGTAGGCGGCGGCCGCCGCCAGCACCTTCAGCCCTTCCGCCCCGCTGGCCGCCGCGCAGGAATCGAAGGTCCACGACTTCATCTGCTCGGTCAGGATGGAGCGGTTGACGGCGTTGTCGTCGACGATCAGCACGCGCGCACCGGTCACGTCGATCGGCATGGCGCGCGGGACGCTCTTTTCCTGGGCGCGCGGCAGGGTCACCGAGAAGCGGAAGGTCGAACCCTTGCCTTCCGTGCTTTCCACGCCGATATCGCCGCCCATCATCTCCACCAGCCGCGAGGTGATGGCCAGCCCCAGCCCCGTGCCTTCGTGGCGGCGGGTTGAGGAGGCGTCCACCTGGCTGAACTTGTCGAAGATCAGCCTGAGCTTGTCCCTGGCGACGCCGATGCCCGTGTCGGTGACTAAGACGGTCACCTTCGTGCCCGTCGGCATGCCTTCGCCGGCGACATCGACAAGAACGTGGCCCTCGTCGGTGAACTTCACCGCATTGCCGACCAGGTTGGTGACGATCTGGCGGATGCGGCCGACATCGCCCACGAACAGCCCGTCGAGGCCCGGCTGGACGCGCACGATCAACTCGAGGTCCTTTTCCTTGGCGCGCGTGGACACCAGCGTGGCCACGTCCTCGATCGCTTCCACGAGGTTGAACGGCGCGGGATCGAGCACGAGCTGGCCGGCGTCGATCTTGGAGAAGTCGAGGATGTCGTTGATGATGGTCAGAAGCGCGTTGCCCGACTTGACGATGATGTCGGTGAAGGTCTTCTGCTTGGGGTCGAGCTCCGACTTGGCCAGCAGTTCGGCCATGCCCAGCACGCCGTTCATGGGCGTGCGGATCTCGTGGCTCATATTGGCCAGGAATTCCGACTTGGCGCGGTCGGCCAGCACCGCCCGCTGGCGCGCTTCGCGCAGTTCCGCCTCGCGCTGCTTCAGTTCGGTGATGTCGGTGGTCGAGCCGATCAGGTAGAGCGAGCCGTCCGAGGCGATCATGGCGCCCTTGCGCGCGAACTGGTGGCGCAAGGTACCGTCCGGCGAGGTGACCGTCTCCTCGACCTCCTGCGTCTGGCCGGTGCGCAGCACGGCGAGGTCGCCTTCCACGAAGGCCCGCCCTTCCTCGCCGAATATCTCGATGTCGGTCCTGCCGATCGCGTCTTCCTTGCAGATGCCGGTCAGGTCGCACCAGCCCTTGTTGACGTAGAACTGCCGCAGGTCCGCGCGCTTGGCGTAGATCGACACCGGCACGTTGTCGATCAGGCTGCGGAAGATCTCGTTCTCGCGCATGCTCTCCTGAAGGGCACGCTCGCGCGCCTTGACCTCGGTGATGTCGGTGGACGAGCCCACCAGATGCACCGAGCCGTCATTGGCCGCCAGCCGGCTCTTGCGCGTCATCAGCTGCCGCACGGTGCCGTCGCGGTGGGTGACGGACTCCTCCACCTCCAGCACGTTGCCGGTGCGGGCGACCTCGGCGTCGCATTCGGAAAAGCCGTCCCCTTCCGCCCCGCCGAACAGCTCGCGGTCGGTGCGGCCCACCGCTTCTTCCTTGGAGATGCCGGTGACGGCGCACCAGGCCTTGTTGACGAACTCGATCCTGAGGTCGGCCGTCTTGGTGAAGGCCGCGACCGGCAATTCGTCCATGACGTGCCGGAACAGGTCGGCCTGCTGCATGCTTTCGCGCAGCGCCGTCTCGCGCTTCTTCAGCTCGGTCACGTCGTAATAGGAGATCAGCCGCTTGCCGCCCGAAAGGGCCGTGACGGCATAGATGATGGAACGGCCGCCTTCGCGCGAAACCTCGCGCGGCGGGACGTCGCCCGCCCGGATCTCGGCCAGCCGGCCGGCGACATACTCCTCCCACGCCTCGTCGGGCACGTCCTGCAGGCCGTCGTGGCGGTTGAACTCGAGCAGCGAGCGGAACGGACAGCCGACGCTGAGATGCTGCACCCCAGCGTGCCAGATGTCGTAGAAGGCGCGATTTATGATCTCGGTGTTCAAGTCGGCGTCGAGGATGACGACGCCCATGTCGAGCGAATTGATCGTCCGCTCCAGATCGTAGAGCAGGCCCTCGCTGCCCGGCGCCTGCCCGTGCCGTTGCATCATCGAGGTGACGTCGCGGGCGAGCCCGCGATAGCCGAGGAAGCCGCCCGCCGCATCGAAGCGCGGGAAGCCGGTGATGGAGACCCAGCGGCAGCCCGCGTCGCCGTCGCTCAGTTCGTGGACGAAGTCGCGGAAGGATCGGTGCGACTTCAGGTCTTCCAGATGGCGGGCGGCGGCATCGCTGCCGCGCGGGTCCTGCTCGAAGTCGATGCGGGACCGCCCGAGCACGTCGGACGGGTCTACCCCCGTGGAAGCCTTGAAGCCGTCGGAAAGCCAGGAAAAGCGCAGCTCCGCGTCGGTCTCCCATAGCCAGTCGGCCCCGGCCGTGACGAGCGCCCCCAGTTCGGCGGCAGAAAACCGTTCGGCGGCAGAAAACCGCTCCGCGGAAAGCCCGTCCTGTGCGGCAGGATTGTCAGGTCCCGCCACCTCTTCCTCTATGCCCATCCCTTCAGCCCCCGAACGCTTCCACGGCCTCCCCTCCGCGATCCGCGGCGCAGACTGTGCCTCACAAGGCTTAACGATCGACTAACCTTAACGGAAACCAACCTTCCGCACCCGAACGTCAGCGTACATTTACGCTCCAAGGCCTTGTGGACGGGGCGCACGGCGCGCTATCAAGCGGCCATCATGGTGCGGACTTGCATATGGATGCCGGCCAGAGGGATGGTCGGCCTTGTGTTGTGCCTGCCGCTTGCGGCGGGCGGCTGCACGCGCAGCAGCGACGGAACGGTGATGATCCCGAGGCAGATGGACTACCGGCGCATCTGGGACCGTGCCCCTTCGGGCCCGCCGCCCCCTCCCCTCGGCAGCGGCGCGACGGTCTTTCCCGTCGCCCCCCATGCGCAGAGGCCGCCCGCCGCAAGACGCGGGCCGGTGCGAAGGCATCCGGCCGGGAAGCTTGCGCCGCCGGCCGCAGCATCCGCCCCGGCTGCACCGCTGGCCTGTCGCGACAAGCCGCCTGCCGACGGACGCGTGCGCGTGATCTGCGAATAGTCCCAGGCCAAGCCGCCCCGAGCGCCTCCCGAAAGGGACAAAGGGAAAGTCTATGATTCCATCGGTAAGGCCGACGACGGCCGGTGCCGCGCCTGGTCGCGATATTCGCCCGGCGGCAGGCCGTACTGCGCCTTGAACGCGCGGGAAAACTGCGTCTGGTCGTTGAAGCCCCAGCCATAGGCGATCTCGGCCGCCGTACGCCGATTGGCCGGGTCGTCGAGCGCCGCCCGGCAGGCCGCCAGGCGCTGGTCGCGGATCCAGCTCGCGATGGTCTGGCCCGTGTCCTTGAACAATTCATGCACGTAGCGCGTGGAAAGGCCGCACGCGCGCGCCACCCGGTCCGGGTCCAGCCGGGCGTCGCGCAGATTGGCACGGACATAGGCCTCGATGCGGGCCAGATGCGCGTTGCGCACCGAGGACTGGCCCGACCCCAGGACGCGGTCGTCCGCCTTGATCGCCAGAACCAGCAGGTCGATGAGCTGCCGGCCGACCGCCACGCGGGACTCCGCGTTCATCGTGTCGAAGCGGCCGGGCAGCAGGTGCAGCATGTCGGTGAACAGGCCGCCGGCCCCGTTCTGCGCCTCGAACTGGAGCGAGCAGAAGCGGTCCGGCCCGCGGATGCGCTCGGCCAGCGGCTGCGACTCCACCTTCAGCACCCACAGTTCGGCCGGCTCGTCGTGACTGAACTCGTAGGGCTCATGGCTCCGCTCCAGGAAGAAGCCGCCCGGCGCGCAGCGCACCTCGCTGCCGCATTGCGAGAAATACACCTCCGAGCGCATCGGCACGGTGACCAGGAACTCCTCCTTGCGCGCGGCGCGGAAATGATGGGGCAGCCGCAGGTAGCGCAGCCCGTCCGACGACAGGCGGGAGATCGACACGTCGCCGAACTGCCAGATCGTCAGGTCGCCGGAGAAGCGCTCGGGGTTCCGGAACTTGAGATCGAGCGGAAAATAGGCCCCTGCAATGGCTCCATGCCAATGCCGGCTGCGATCCAGTGGGCGCGTTGCGCTGGTGGTGACGCTGGTCTTCATCTTCGTCCCGCACGACCATGAAGAGAGTATGACCGGCTTTTGACGATTGCAATGTGCATTGCCGGTTCTGCGTTCAGCGTCAAATCGCCGTGCGCTGCATGCAAAGACCGGGCTTTAAAAACCTGTTTCGTTATGCGCCGGCCAACGACGCGCAAGACGCCGGCGACAAGGGAACACCACGGAAGGCTTCATCAACGGGCTGTTTGCAACTGGTGCCTGCCGCCGGCCAGGGAGGATATTGCATTGACGAACCAAGCAAAGGTGGACCCGATCACCCTTTCGGTGGTGCGGGGCGTTCTGGAGACGACGCAGCGGGAGATGACGCTGGCGCTGGAGAAGACGGCGCGCTCCTCGGTCTTCAACCTCGCTCACGACTATTCCACCGCCCTTTTCAACGCCCGGCCGGAGATGATCCTGCAGGGCCAGGACATCCCCATCCACCTCGGCTCGCTGATCCCGGCGATGAAGTCGGTGGCGAAGTTCTTCGGCGACGACATCCACGAGGGCGACCTGATCCTGCACAACGACCCGGCGTTCGGCGGCAGCCATGCCATCGACACCTGCATGTACAAGCCGGTCTTCTATCATGGCGAGCTGGTCTACTGGACCGTCTGCAAGGGGCATCTGACCGACGTCGGCGGGCCGGTGCCGGCGGCATCCAATCCGAACGCGCCCGAGATCTACGCGGAAGCGCTGCGCATCCCGCCGGTGAAGATCTGGGACAAGGGCAAGCCCCGCAACGACGTCCTCAACATGATCTTCGCCAACATGCGGGCGCGGCGCGACCAGGAGGGCGATTTCCGCGCCCTGATCGGCGCCTGCCAGGTGGGCGAGCGCCGCCTCATCGCCCTGCTCGACAAATACGGCAAGCCGACGGTCGACGCCTGCATCGACACGCTGCTCGACATGGCCGACCGCCACATGCGCTCGCTCATCGCCTCCGTGCCGGACGGCACCTATGAGGGCAAGGCGATCCTCGAGGACGCCGGCCACGGCTTCGGCGACTTCGAGATCGGGGCCAAGGTGACGATCGCGGGCGACACCTGCCACATCGCCATCTCCAGCCCGCCGCAGGTGCCGTACTTCATCAATTCCTACGAGGGCAATTCGCATTCCGGCGTCTATCTCGGCCTGATGATGTTCGCCGCCCTGCCGCCGCCCTACAACGAGGGCCTCTACCGCTGCGTGACGCTCGATTTCGGGCCGAAAGGCACATTGTGCAACGCGCAGGAACCGGCCCCGCACATGAACTGCACCACCACGCCGATGGAGACCCTGACCGACGCCGTGCGCCTGGCCTTCGAGAAGGCGATGCCGTCCAAGGTCGCCGCCTCCTGGGGCCACGCCAACGGGCTCAACATCGCCGGCAAGGACAGCCGCACCGGCGAGGAATTCGTCACCATGGTGCTGGCCACCATCATCTCCGGCGGCGGCGCCACGCCACAGCAGGACGGCTGGCACGCGGTGGGACCGGAATGCTGCTTCGGCGCGCTGACCTCCGGCGACGTCGAGCTGCTGGAATATTCCTATCCCATCATCATCCACCGCTACTCGCTGATGACCGACTCCGGCGGCGCCGGCAAGTTCCGCGGCGGCTCCGGCACGGCCTGGGAGGTCGAGCCGCTGAACGGCGACATGCTGTGCATCGGCTTCGGCGAAGGCCGGCGCATCCCGGCCATGGGCGCGGCCGGCGCGAAATCCGCGCTGATCGACAGGAAGGTCGGCCGCGTCGAGCTGCGGCGCGGCGGCAAGGTCGACGTCGAGCGCAAGAACATCATCCAGACCATCAAGACCGGCGAGACGATCACCAACCTCAATCCGGGTGGCGGCGGCTACGGCAATCCGTTCGAGCGGCCGGTCGAGAAGGTCGTCTGGGACGTACGCAACGGGCTCGTCTCGATCGAGGGCGCGCGCGCCGATTACGGCGTGGCGATCACCGATCCGGAAACCCTGAAGGTTGACCTGGCCGAAACCAGGCGGCTGCGGGCAGCTTAAGGGAGGCAACATTGGAACACGCATTTCGTCTCGGCATCGACGCCGGCGGCACCTTCACCGATTTCATCATCGCCAATCGAGCGAGCGGCGAGGTCAAGCTCTTCAAGGCCCTGTCCACCCCTTCCGACCCGACGCGCGCGATCGAGAACGGCCTGAAGCTCATCGCCGACGACCTCGGCCTGCCGGCCTCGCAGGTGGTGTCCGACTGCGACCTGTGCATCAACGGCACGACGGTCGGCCTCAACGCGCTGATCACGCATCGCGGCGGCAAGACCGGGCTCATCTGCACCGCCGGCCACGAGGATTCCATCGAGATCCGCAACGGCCACAAGGAAGACGGCTACCGCTACGATCCCGAATATCCGGCGGCCACCATGCTGGTGCCCCGCTATCTGCGCAGGGGCATCCGCGAGCGCGTCATCTCGGACGGCTCGATCCGCACCCCGATGAACGAGGAGGACGTGCGCGAAGCCTGCCGGATCTTCCTGAAGGAGGATGTCGAGACGGTCGCGATCTCCTTCGTCTGGTCGGTGCTCAACCCCGCGCATGAGCGGCGCGCCGCCGAGATCGTGCGCGAGATGATGCCGCATGCCATCCTGACCGTGGGCAGCGAGCTCTATCCGCAGATCCGCGAATACACCCGCACCTCCACCGCCGTGACCAACGCCTATCTGGCGCCGGTCATGCGCCGCTATGTGACCGCGGTCGACGCGTATTTCCGCAAGCTCGGCGCCAAGCAGCCCGTGCGCTACTTCCAGTCCAATGGCGGCCTGGCGATCGGCAAGGCGATGACCGACCGCTCCGTCTACGCCATCAATTCGGGGCCGGCCTCCGCCCCGCAGGCGGGCCTCTACGTATGCGCGCCCTTCGGCAAGGACAACGTCATCACCGTCGACATGGGCGGCACTTCCTTCGACATCACGCTGACGCGCAACGGACAGACCAACCTCAACAAGAACATCGACTTCCTGCGCTACCGCATCGGCGTGCCGATGATCCAGGTGGAGACGCTCGGCGCCGGCGGCGGCTCGATCGGCTGGATAGACGGTCTCGGCCTGCTTCAGGTCGGGCCGCAGTCGGCCGGCTCCGAGCCCGGCCCGGCCTGCTACGGGCAAGGCGGCACGGAGCCGACGACGTCTGACGCCAATCTCGTCCTGGGCTATCTCAGCCCCGACGGCCTGCTGGGCGGCGCGCTGCCGGTCGACATGGCCAGGGCGCGCCAGGCCGTCGCCAAGGTGGCCGAGCCGCTCGGCATCAGCATCGAGCAGGCCGCCTACGGCATGTTCACCATCGTCAACAGCAACATGGTCAACGGCATCCGCAGGGTCTCGGTCGAGCGCGGCTACGACCCGCGCGACTTCGTGCTGGTCGGCGCCGGCGGCGCGACCGCCGCCCACATCACCGCCCTGGCCCGCGAGATGGGCATCGACACCGTCATCCTGCCCAAGCTGGCTTCCGGGCTCTGCGCGTTCGGCCAGGTCATCTCCGACGTGAAATACAACTACATGGCGACGGCGCCGCTGCGGCTGGACAACGACGACGCCTGCGAGAAGGTCGACAGCCTGTTCGAGGAGATCGAGGCGCAGGGCATCGAGCATCTGGAAGCCGACGGCTTCCCCCGGAGCCAGATCGACGTCAGGCGCAGCCTGGAGATGCGCTATGTCGGCCAGGTGCACGAATGCACGGTGGACATCGACACGTTCAAGATCACGCCGCAGACCATCGGCAGGATCAAGGACGCGTTCCACGCCCGGCACGAGGAGCTCTACACCTATTCAGAGCGCCACAGCGCCGTCGAGGTGGTCAACATCGAATCCACCATCTACGGCCGCATCGAAAAGCCCAAGGCGCCGAGGCTGGAAGGCGAGGGAAGCCCCGAGCTTGCCCTGAAGGGGCACCGCCCCGCGATCTTCGACGCTTCCGGCCACGCGACCTCCACGCCGATCTATGACGGCTCCAGGCTGGGCGTCGGCGCCCGGGTGGAAGGCCCCGCCATCATCGAGGAGGTCACGACCACCATAGTCATCGAGCCGGGCTGGACCGCAGCGCTGCACGAGAGCGGCAGCTACCTGCTGACCAGGAGGAACTGACGGCGGCGGGCCGCCCATCGGCCGGGTGCATCCCATCCGGCCGCGACCCGCCGAAGGAGGAGTGACCCGGCGGGCCTCATCATTCGAAGCAAGTGGAGGGCAATACAATGGCAGGTAAGGTATCGGCTGCCGAAGCCGAGAATTCGGACTATTCGAACGTGGCGGTCCCGCCCGACGCGCGGATGCCCAGGACTGCGCTGACCATGGCGTGGTGGGCAGTCTGCAGTGCCGTCTTCTACATCGTCGTCGGAGCGGCGATGGCGCTCAACTTCGGCACGCGCAACGCCATCATCGGCATGGTGCTGTCGATCGTCGTCTACGGCGTCATCAATGCGGTGCTGAGCCGCTTCGCCATCCGCACCGGCCTTTCCGTGGCCCTGTTCTCACGGGTGCTGTTCGGCAATGTCGGCGCCGGCCTGGCCACCCTCATCTTCTGCGCGACGGCGATCTACTACGCCGTCTTCGAGGGCTCGGTCATCGCCGTCGGCATCAGCACCACCATGCCGTCGATCTCCTATCCGGTCGCGGCGCTGATCGTGGTGCTCTACAGCGTGCCGCTGATCTTCGGCTCGATCCAGACCTGGCTGGACAAGTTCAACGGCGTGCTGCTGCCCTTCTATATCCTCGGCCTCGTCGTCGCCGTCGCCTTGGCCATCGGCGAATATGGCTACAGCGACAAATGGCTCGCGCTCGGCCCCGAGGGAGGCGCACCGGCAGGCGGCTGGTGGTCCTGCTTCGTCTACTACATGGGCGTGTGGGTGCTGATGATGTTCACCTTCGACTACGCCCGGTTCGGACGCCAGGACGACGCCGACTATCACGCCTACTTCAACTTCGGCATGCCGTTCTACGCCATGTCGTTCCTGGTGAGCGGTCTGTTCGGCATGTTCATGATCGGAACCGTGCCCGACCTCGGCGCGCTTTCGGAGGTCAGCGTGCTGCTCGCGCTGCTCAAGCTCATGGGCATCTGGGGGCTGTTGTTCGTGTGGGTCACGCAGACCCGCATCAACACCGCCAACTACTATCTGGCCGCCGTCAACATGGAGGCGCTGGTCCAGCTCTTCGGCAAGCTGCCGTTCGGGCGCATCGGCTGGGCGATCGCCGTCGGCGTCGTCGTCTATCTGCTGATGCTGGCCGACGTCTTCAGCTACCTGCTCCAGGCGCTGGCCTATCAGGGCATCTTCGTCGTCGCCTGGGTCGCCGTCGCGATGGCCCATATCCTCACCGACCGCTACAGCGCGCTGGTGGGCGAGACGATCGAATACCGGTCCTCGCATGTGCCCGCCTTCAACCCGCTCGGCATCACCGCATGGTTTGTCGCGGCGGCGATTGGCATCGCGCTGCATGTGTGGGGCGGCGCCTATGCCGAACTGTCGGCGCCGACGACGGCGGTGGTGGCCTTCTGCATCTATGCGGCGGGGCTCACCATGGCCAAGCGCTCCTGGTTCCTGGCGGCAAGCTGACCTAAAGGACTGACCTGAAGGAATGAAACGCCGCCCCGGCATCTTCGGTGCCGGGGCGGCTCTATCGTAAATTCTCATGCGGTGCGGATGCGCAGGGCCCGCAGCGCGTTGAGGATGACCGTGACGTCGATGGCCTCCTGCAGGAAGGCGCCCTGCACCGGCGTCAGATATCCGAAGGCGGCCGCGACCATGCCGACGATCGAGAGGCCGATCCCGATCACCACGCTCTCGATGGCGATCCGCCGCGACTTTCTGGCAATCTCGATCCCCGGCCTGAGGCGGTCGAGCCGGTCGACGAGCAGCACCACGTCCGCCGCCTCGGCGGAGGCGGCAGCACCCCGCGCGCCCATGGCCACGCCCACATCGGCAGCCGCCAGCGCCGGGGCGTCGTTGACGCCGTCGCCCACCATCATGACCGGGCCGTTCTTCCGTTCGGACAGGACGAGCAGCACCTTCTGGTCCGGGCTCAGCCCGGCACGGAGCCCGTCGAGGCCGAGGCCTTCAGTCACGTGCTCGGCGACCTCGACCCGGTCGCCGGTGGCCAACAAGATGCGCGAGATGCCTTCGCCCCTCAGCCCCTTCAGCATCCCGGCCGTGCCCTCGCGCAGCGGGTCGGCCATGACGAGATGGCCCGCCAGCCGGCCGTCCACCGCCAAGGCCACCAGCACCGAGCCGGCGGCAAGCGCCGGGTGGCCGCCGCCATCCTCGCCGCCGGCGCGCCGTGCCACGAAGCCGTTGCCGCCGACCGCGACCTTGCGGCCCTCGACGATGCCCACGACCCCTTCGCCGGGAACCTCGACCACCTCCGAGGGAACGGGAAGGGCCAGGTTCCGGCCCTTGGCCGCAGCGACGATCGCCTGCGCCACCGGATGCTTCGAGGCCTGGTCCAGCGCGGCCGCGAAGCGCAGCATGTCCTGCTCCGCCATCCCTGTGTGGCTGTCGATCGACACGATCTGCGGGCGCCCGTCGGTCAGCGTGCCGGTCTTGTCGAGGATCAGGGTGCGGATATGCGCCATGGCCTCCAGCGGCTTGGCCCCCTTGACCAGCACGCCGAAATGCGCCGCCCGCGACAGACCGGCCACCAGCGCCACCGGCACGGCCAGGATCAGCGGGCACGGAGTGGCCACGACCAGGACCGCGACGGCCCGGATGGGGTCGCCCGTGAACCACCATGCGGCAAAGGCCAGCGCGACCGTGACGGCGAGGAAGCCCAGCGACCAGCGGTCGGCCAGGCGCGACATGGGCGCCTTCGACCGCTGCGCCTCCTCGACCAGGCGGACGATGCCGGCATAGGTGCTTTCCCTGGCGCGGCGGGTGGCGACCAGGTCGAAGGCCTCGCCGGCATTGGTCGATCCGCTCATCGCCTCGGCTCCCCCGGCGAGGCGCACCGGCAGCGACTCCCCGGTCAGCGCCGAAGTGTCCAGGAACGCCACCTCGGACGTCACCGTGCCGTCCACGGGCACGACGTCGCCCTGCCGGATCAGCAGCCGGTCGCCCGGCCCGATCTCTTCGAGCGGCACGTCCTCCAGGCCGCCGTCGCGGTGGCGCATGGCGGTGCGGGGCACCCGCGACAGAAGGGTGTGCATCTCGCGCCGCGCCTTGCCTTCCGCGTAGCTTTCCAGAAAGGTCCCGCCGGAATACATGACGGCGACGACGGCCGCGGCCAGCGACTCGCCGAAGGCGAGCGCTGCCGACATCGACAGGGCGGCGACGATGTCGAGCCCCACCTCGCCGCGCCTCAGGCTGCGGATGATCTCGGCCAGAAGGGCCGCCAGCACGGGCAGGACACCGACGCTCCAGACGATGTGCGCCTGCGGAACAAGGCCGGCGAAATGCAGGCCCAGCCCCGCGACGAGCCCGGCCAGGGCGGCGATCAGAAGCGCGGTCTTGAAACGGTCGCCGAGTGTCTGGTCCATGCGGCTATACTTGCCCCAACGAAGCCATCGGCGAAAGCTCCCCTGAAGGATCGGCCAGGCGTGCGGCGGCCCCACGCAATCCGCTCATTTGAGGAATGCGCGGAAGCGCCGCAGGGAGAAGGCGAACAGCCCCGTCCCGATCGCCAGCAGCGCCGCGAGCTGCGGCCAGACCACGTCCAGCCCGGCGCCCCGGAACAGCACGGCTTGCGACAGCATGATGAAGTGCGTGTTTGGCGCGGCCAGCATGATGTACTGGATGATCTCGGGCATGCTCTCGCGCGGGGTGACGCCGCCGGAAAGCACCTGCAGCGGCAGCAGCACCAGCACCAGAAGCAGCCCGAACTGCGGCATGGAACCGGCGATCGTCGCCAGGAAGATGCCCAGCGAGGTCATGGCGAACAGGTCCAGCGCCGCCCCGAGGATGAACAGGGCGAGCGAGCCCCGGATCGGCACCGCCAGCAGGCCCTGTACGACCAGGACGAGCGACAGCGCCGAGGCCACCAGCACGACCAGCCCCATCGACCAGATCTTGCTCAGCATGATCTCCGCCGGCGTCACCGGCATGACGAGCAGATGCTCGACCGTGCCGTGCTCGCGCTCGCGGATGAGAGCCGCCCCCGTCAGGATGATCGACAGCATGGTGACGGAGGAGATGACCTCGGTGATGGCGCCGAACCAGCTCTTGCTCAGATGCGGGTTGAAGCGGGCCCGGAGGTCGAGGTCTACCGGCGGCGCGGCGGTCGAGCGGGTGTGCTGGAGGAATTCGTTCACCTCGCCGGTGACGATGGACTGCACGTAGCCCCCGCCGGTGAAGGCCTGCGTCATGCGGGTGGCATCGACGTTGAGCTGGATCGTCGGCGACCTGCCGGCCAGAAGATCGCGCTGGAAATCGGGCGGGATGTCGAGCGCGAACGTGTCCGTGCCCGCATCCATGCGCGTGTCCATCTCCTGCTGCGAGATGAGCTGCGGGACGGAGAAATAGGGCGGATAGAAGGAGGTGATGATGCGCGAGGAGACCGGCGAGCGGTCCTCGTCGACGATGGCGATGGCGGCGCGGTTCAGCGTCTCGGGCATGGCTTTCGCGCCGGTGTAGATCGCCAGGGTGAAGGCGTGCAGGATCAGCACCAGCAGCAGCGGCTCGCGGCGCAGCCCGCGAAGCTCCTTGATGCCGAGATGCAGGACGTTCGCCAGGTTCATCTCAGCCCGCCTGTTTCCTGAGAAGCGCGACGCCGGTTCCCAGCAGCACCGGGATCGCCGCCAGCAAAGGCAGCAGCGATGGCCACAGGTCGGCGAAGCCGAGCGCCTTGGAGAAGGCGCCGCGCGAGATGGTGACGAAATAGGTGGTCGGATAGAGCGCGCCGATGACGGCGCCGGCGCCCTGCAGCGACGATACGGGATCGATGATGCCCGAATATTGCACGGCCGGGATGAGGGTTATCAGCGCCGTGGCGAAAAGCGCCGCGATCTGGCTGTTCGTGAAGGTCGAGATCACCAGGCCCATCGCTGTGGCGACCACGACATAGAGCAGCGCGGCCAGCGAAAAGGTCGCCATCGAGCCGGTGAAGGGCACGCGGAAGACGAACAGCGCGAAGGCCAGCAGCAGGACGAAATTGAGCATGGCCAGCACCACGTAGGGAATCTGCTTGCCGAGCAGGAACTCCAGCCGCGTCACCGGCGTGACGTAGAAATTGACGATGGAGCCCAGCTCCTTCTCGCGCACCACGCTCAGCACGGCCAGCATCGCCGGGATCATCATCAGCACCAGCGGGATCACCGCCGGCACCATCGCCACCAGGCTCTGCACGTCGGGATTGTAGCGGTAGCGGATCTCGAGCTGGAAGTCGCCGGCGAGCGCGGCATCGCCGTAGAGCTGGCGCGCCTTCTGCGCGAGCCAGCTTGCATGCATGCCCTGCACGTAGCCCTGCACGGTCTCGGCGCGCGCCGGCATGGCGCCGTCGATCCACGCGCCGATGGCCACGTCTCTGCCGCGCGCCAGATCGCGGCCGAAGCCCGGCGGGATCTCGATTGCCAGGCTGAGCTCGCCGTCCTCCATGCGCCGGTCCATGTCGGCATAGTCGGTGATCGGCGCCTTCTCGGTGAAGTAGCGCGAGCCGGCGAGCTGCAGCACGTAATCGCGGCTGATGGCCGTATCGTCATGGTCGAGCACCGCGAAGGACAGGTTCGTCACGTCCATGTTGGTGCCGTAGCCGATGACGAACATCAGGATGACGCTGCCGATGATGGCGAGGGTGGCGCGGATCGGGTCGCGCCGCAGCTCCAGCGCTTCCCGTTGCGTGTAGGCGAACATGCGGCGCGGGTCGAAGAAACGGGGACGCGAGGCGGCCTCCGCCGGACGCGCGGCCTGCGCCGGCGCTTCGGGAACGCCGGCCGCTGCCGGCACGTCGGCTGCCTCCTCCAGGCAGGAGATGAAGGCGTCTTCCAGCGTCGCGGCGGAGCGGGCGGCCATGATGGCCGCCGGCCTGTCGCTGACCAGCACCTTGCCCGCATGCATGAAGGAGACGCGGTCGCAAAGCTCCGCCTCGTTCATGAAATGGGTGGAGACGAAGATCGTGACCCCGTCCTTGCGCGAAAGATCGGACAGGATCTGCCAGAACCCGTCGCGCGCCACCGGGTCCACGCCCGAGGTCGGCTCGTCCAGGATGAGGATGTCGGGCGAATGGATCATGGCGACCGCCAGCGACAGGCGCTGGCGCAGGCCGAGCGGCAGGGCGCCCGGCAATTGCTCCATGACGGCGCCGAGGTCGAAGCGCCGCGCCATCTCGCCGATGCGGTCCGGGATGGCGGCGGCCGGCATGCCGAACAGCCGCGCATGGAGCGCGAGGTTCTGGTGCACGGTCAGCTCGGAATAGAGCGAGAAGGATTGCGACATGTAGCCGACCCTCTGCCGCACCTTCATGTCGGACGGGTCGATCTCCCTGCCGAACAGCCGCGCGCGGCCCTCGCTCGGAACGAGCAGGCCGGTGAGCATCTTCATCGTGGTCGTCTTGCCGCAGCCGTTGGAGCCGAGAAAGCCGAAGATCTCGCCCTTGGCGATGCGGAAGGAGACGTTGTCGACGGCGGTGAAGTCGCCGAAGCGCAGGGTCAGGTGCTCGGCCTCGATGGCCACCTCGCCGTCCGCGCCGGCAGGCCGCGGCGGGATGGTCACTTCGGTGTGGCCGTCACGCTTCTCCCGCGGCAGCAGCGCGATGAAGGCGGCATCGAGGTTGGGGGCGCCGGTCTGCGCCAGCAGGTCGGCAGGCGTGCCGGTGGCCAGCACGCGGCCGCCGTCCATCGCCACCAGCCAGTCGAAGCGCGCGGCCTCCTCCATATAGGCGGTGGCCACGATCACGCTCATGCCCGGCCGGCCGGCGCGGATGCGCCCGATCAGCTCCCAGAACTGGCGCCGCGACAGCGGATCGACGCCTGTCGTCGGCTCGTCGAGGATGAGCAGGTCGGGATCGCGGATGAGCGCGCAGCACAGGCCGAGCTTCTGCCTCATGCCGCCGGAAAGCTTTCCCGCCGGGCGGTCCGCGAAGGGCGCAAGGCCGGTCGCCTGCAGGAGATCGGCCCGGCGCCGCTGCCGCTCGCCGGCGTCCTGGCCGAAGAGCCTGCCGAAGAAATCGACATTCTCGGCCACCGACAGCGTCGGATAGAGGTTCTTGCCCAGCCCCTGGGGCATGTAGGCGATGCGGGCATAGCAGGCCCTGCGGTGGCGGGCGTCGGCGATGTCGCCGCCCAGCACCTCGACGCGCCCTTCCCGCACCGCATGCGCGCCCGCGATCAGCGACAGCAGGCTGGATTTTCCCACCCCGTCCGGCCCGATCAGCCCGACCATGCAGCCGGACGGCACGTCGAGGCTGACGGCGTCGAGCGCACGGACCTTGCCATAGGCGAGCCCCACCCCGGCAAGCCGCGCGACGGCTGCCCCGCCGTCGCCCGCCGCGTCCGGCGCGCTGGTCATTGCACCAGCTTTCCTTGCAGGGCCGCAGGCCACTCGGCGTTGGGGTCGAGCTTCACATAGGCCATGCCCGGCAGCCCGGTCTTGACGAAGCGGATATATTTGCTCAGCAGCTCGGGGGCGATCCGCGCCTTGATGCGGAACATCAGCTTCTGCCGCTCCTCCTCCGTCTCCACCGTCTTGGGCGTGAACTGGGCGACGTCCGCGACATAGGTCGCCTTGGCCGGAATGACATATTGCGGGGCCGCGTCCAGGACGAGCCGCACCTCCGAGCCGATCGCCACCCGCCCGGCCTGCGCCGTGGGCAGGAAGAAGGTCATGTAGACGTCGCCGAGATCGACCAGGTTGAGCACGCGGCCACCGGCGGAGAGCACCTCGCCGGGCTGCGCCACCCGGTACTGCACCCGCCCGTCGCGGGGCGAACGCAACGTGCCGTCCTCGATTTCGGCGACGATGCTTTCGATCGAGGCCTGGGCCGCGTCCACCGCGGCCTTGGCATCCACCACGCCCGCCTTTGCCGAGCCGATGGCCGCCTGCGAGGCGGCGAGCTGCGCCTCGGACGCGGCGAGCGCGGCAGTCGCCCGCTGGCCGGCGGCCCGGTCGTTGTCCAGCACCTGCAGCGAGACGGTGTTGTTCGCAGCCAGCTGCTCGGTGCGCGCAAGGGTGCGCTGCGCCGCGTCCAGCTCGGCCTGCCGCTGCGCCACGACAGCCTCGGCCGCGGTCTTTTCGGCCTCGCGCTGCGCCACCAGGCTGCCGGCCGTATCCACGCCGATGCGCGCCCGCTGCAGCTGCGCCTCGGCCTGGCGGCGCTGCGCCTCGAGCTGCGTCGTATCCATGCGGGCCAGCGCATCGCCGGCTTTGACGAAATCGCCCTCGTCGGCGAGGATTTCCTTCAGGCGGCCGGGCGACTTCGTGGAGATGTCTATCTCGACGGCCTCCACGCGCCCGTTGCCGGCGGCGAAGCCCTCCGGCAGCGCGCCGTTGTCGGATCTTTGCCAGACCTGATAGCCTCCCACGGCAAGGATCAGCAGGATGGCCAGGGCGAGCCAGTTCTTGCCGGTCTTTGTCATCGGCCTTTCCTTCCTTGCTGGCGCCGGACGCTTCGGCGCGCCGCCGCGCGGATTGCGGCCGGCACTCTCCCGGAAAGTCGTGCCGCCGCCTTGACCTGAATCAACGATGGCCGGCCGGGCGCCGGCTAGCACTGCACGCAGCTTGCCGGGATCGACGCGGCGCGCAGACGACAATACGATCCGAGCTGCTCGGGGCGCAATCGCGACGGAAGCATGGGCGCCGGCCCGGTCGCGGAAAGGTCGCCCTCGTCAGGCTGAAAGGTTCCAGGGATGAACGCCAAGCCCCTCGCCCCGCCGTTGAACGTGCCGCCGATCCCGGCGGACGAAAGCCTGGGCAGAGAAGCGTTCCGGTCCATCGACCGCATGCGCGAGGCGCTCGCCGCCCAGTTCACCGGGGGCTTCTCGCCCGCCGCGCTCGCGCTGGCCTCATTCGACTGGGCGATCCATCTGGCCACGTCGCCCGGCAAGCGCATGGAGCTTTCCGTCAAGGCGGCCGACAAGGCCGCCCGGCTGTGGTCCTACATGGCCGCGAGCGCCCTGCATCCCGAAACGCCGCCCTGCATCCGGCCGCTGCCGGGCGACAACCGCTTCGCCGCTCCCGCGTGGCAACAGCAGCCCTACAGCCTCTGGTCGCAGGCTTTCCTGCTCGGCCAGCAATGGTGGCACAACGTCACCCATGAAGTGCCCGGCGTCACCCCGCATCACGAGGACGTGGTCTCCTTCGTCGCCCGCCAGATGCTGGACGTCTTTTCCCCCTCCAACGTGCCGTTCGCCAATCCCGAGATCGTCGAGCGGGCGCGCGAGACCGGCGGCGCAAACTTCGTGCAGGGCTTCCGCAACTGGATGGAAGACGCCCACCGCGTGGCCACGCGCCAGCCGCCCGCCGGCAGCGAAGCCTTCGCCCCCGGCAGGGACGTGGCGGTCACCCCCGGCAAGGTCGTCTACCGCAACCATCTCATCGAGCTGATCCAGTATGCGCCCACGACCGAGGCCGTGTTCGCCGAGCCGGTGCTGATCGTGCCGGCCTGGATCATGAAATACTACATCCTCGACCTGTCGCCGCAGAACTCGCTGATCCGCTATCTGGT
>DAOKZN010000013.1:0-20990 GCA_035325625.1 Mesorhizobium sp.
CCATCACCGCCCAGTTCAAGAGCGGCGCGCCGAGCTGGGACATCGTCGATGCCGACCCGTTCTCGGCCATCACGCTGGGCAAGCAGGGCATGATCGAGGAGATCGACTATCAGGTCGTGGACAAGAACAAGATGCGCCCCGGCTTCGGCTGGGACTACGCCGCCTCCAGCTATTTCTACTCTTACGTCATCGCCTACGATTCGGAGAAATACGGCGACCAGGCGCCCACCGGCATGGCCGACTTCTTCGACGTCAAGAAGTTTCCCGGCAAGCGCGCGCTCTACAAATGGGGCAGCGCCATGTGGGAGGCGGCCCTCCTCGCCGACGGCGTGGAGCCGGAGAAGCTCTACCCGCTCGACCTCAAGCGCGCCCACGACAAGATCGCCGCCTTCAAGGACAACGTGATCGCCTATTGGGGCGGCGGCTCGGAAAGCCAGTCGCTGCTCATGGACGGCGAGGCGTCCATGGCGATCATCTGGTCGACGCGCGGCTCGCTGATCGAGCAGGATTCGGGCGGCCGCATCAAGTTCATCTGGGACCAGGGCCTGCTGTCGCCCGGCGCCATGGCCGTCATCAAGGGCAATCCCGGCGGCCGCGACACGGCGATGAAGTTCATCGCCAGCGCCCAGGACCCGGCCAGGCAGATCGTCATGTTCGACATGCTGGGGCAGGGGCCGGCCAACCCCGCCGCCGACGCGCTGGTGCCCGAGGACAAGAAGCGCTTCAACCCGGTCGACCCGGCCAATGCGAGCAAGCAGATCGCGCTCGACATGGAATGGTACTCCGAGCACTACGGCCCGGCGCTCGACGAGTACACGAAGATCATCTCCGCCTGAGCGGCCGGCATGGCCGCACGCTTCCTCCACCCCGGCGCGGCGCTGCTTCTGGCGCCGCTGCTGGTCCTGCTCGGGCTCGCCTACGGAATTCCCTTCCTCGGCGTGGTGAAATGGAGCTTCACCCTGCCCGAGCCGGGGCTGGGCCAATACCGCGCGCTGCTCACCGATCCGCTGGTGCAGTCGGTGTTCGTGCGCACCTTCCGCATCTGCGCGCTGGTGACGCTGGCGGCGGTGGCCGCCGCCTACGCCATCGCCTATGTCTGGGTGCGCGGCACGCCGGGCCAGCGGCTGGCGGCCGAATACTGCATCCTGGTGCCGTTCTGGATCTCGGTGCTGACGCGCGCCTTCGGCTGGGTGGCGCTCCTGTCCAACCAGGGCCTCATCAACACCTGGCTGCGCGCCACCGGCGTGCTGAGCGAGCCGCTGGCGCTGGTGCGCAACGAGTTCGGCGTCGTCGTCGGCATGACGCATTTCCTCATCCCCTTCGCCGTGTTCCCCATCGCCTCGGCCATGCGCGCCCTCGACGAGCGCGTGCTTCTGGCCGCCCGCGGCATGGGTGCCGGGCGCACGCGCATCTTCTGGGCGGTGTTCGTTCCCATGACCATGCCCGGCGTCATCGGCGCGGCGCTGATCGTGTTCGTCTTCGCGCTCGGCTTCTTCATCACCCCGGCGATCCTCGGCGGCGGCCGCAGCGTCATGGTGGCCGAGCTCGTCTACCTGCGCATCTTCCAGAGCCCGGACTGGGGCCTGGGGGCGGCCATCAGCATCACCCTGGTCGTCATTGTGGGGGCGCTTTCGGCGGCGCTGTTCCGCTACCTGCGGCCCTCGCAGATGGCGGGCTGAGATGAACGGCTATCGTCCCGGCCCCGTCGCACTGCTCTGCGCACTTCTGGTGGCGGTGTTCCTGCTGATGCCGCTGCTTGCGGTGGTGCCGGTGTCGTTCACGCCCTCGCGCATGCTGTCCATGCCCACCGGGGCGCTGTCGCTGCGCCACTACCGCACGCTGGTGGACGACCCGCGCTGGCTGGACAGCATCCTGCTTTCCTTGCGCGTCGGCATCGTCTCCAGCACGCTGGCCACGCTGTTCGCGCTCGCCTTCGGCCTCGGCATCTGGATGTTCCGGCCGCGCTTCACCGCCGCGCTGGTGGGCTTCGTGCTGCTGCCGATGATCGTGCCGCCGGTGGTGTCGGCGATCACGCTCTACTTCCTGCTCACCTCGCTGTCGGGCATCGGCGGCTTCGCCGGCTACGACACCTGGCCGGGCGTGGTGCTCGCCCATATCGTGGTGACGGTGCCCTTCGCGGTGGTGCTGATCCTGGTGGCGCTCAGCCAGGTGGACAGGCGCATCGACCTTGCCGCGCGCGGCCTCGGCGCCTCAACCTGGGAGCGGGCCACGAAAATCATCATCCCCAACATCAAGTTCGGCATATTGACGGCGTGGCTCCTGTCCTTCGTGCTGTCGTGG
The DNA here is from genome assembly GCA_035325625.1 of Mesorhizobium sp. Lineage (GTDB taxonomy): Bacteria > Pseudomonadota > Alphaproteobacteria > Rhizobiales > Rhizobiaceae > Mesorhizobium. Next base: position 2,302 of record DAOKZN010000013.1, read on the forward strand.
GAAGAGATCGGCGTGACCCTGTTCATCACCAGCGTCAACGCCATCACCCTGCCGCGCTTGATGTGGATGGGCCTGCGCGACAATATCGACCCCGCCATCGCGGCGATCTCAGTCATCCTGATCCTGATCACCGTGACGGTGCTGACGGCGCGCATCGTCTGGCGCCGGGCGCGCGGGCCGGCCTAACGGCGGCCGACGACGGGATGGCGGAACATGAGCGGACAGGCTGAGCTTATCGCCGGATTGCGCGGTATCGCGGGAAACGGGGCGGTGTGGGACCGCGCCGAGCTCGGCACGCGCGATCCGGGCTTCGACGACCGCAACTTCGGGGCGGCGGCGCTGGTGCGCCCCGCCGATGCCGCGGGCGTGGCCGCGCTGGTGCGCTTCTGCGCCGCAAACGGGCTTTCGCTGGTGGCGCAGGGCGGCCGCACCGGGCTTGCCGGCGGCGCCGCCACGGCGCCGGACCAGATCATCTGCGATCTCGGCGCCATGAACCGCATCGAGGAGATCGACCCCTTCGCCCGCGTCGCCGTGGTGCAGGCCGGCACCACGTTGGCCGCCCTGCAGGAGGCCGCCCGCGCCCACGGGCTGGACCCGGGCATCGACCTCTCGGCGCGCGGAAGCTGCACCATAGGCGGCATGATCTCCACCAACGCCGGCGGCATCATGGCCTTCCGCAACGGCACCATGCGCCACCGGCTGCTCGGCCTGGAAGCCGTGCTGGCGGACGGGCGCGTGCTGAACGACCTCACCCGCGTGCTCAAGACCAGCGCCGGCTACGACCTCAAGCACCTGTTCGTCGGGGCCGAGGGCACGCTGGGCATCGTCACCCGCGCCGCCATCCGGCTCGACCCGGCCGGCGGCGCCTCGGCCACCGCGCTGGTCGGCATTGCCGACGCCGCCGGCGCCCAGCGCATCGTGCGCCATTTCCTCGGCAGGACCGGCACGCTGCTGCGCGCGGCCGAGATCATGTGGCGGCACTTCGCCGTGGCCATGAGCCGGATGCTGGGCTTCGAGCCCGGCGCGCTGCCGCTCGACGCACCGTGCCTCCTAGTACTCGAACTGGGCGCCGACACGCCCGAGGGCGCGGCGGAGGCGCTGGAGGAGGGGCTGGCCGAGATCTGGCAGGAGGCCGGCATCCTCGACGGGCTGGTGGCGGGCTCGCTGCAGCAGGCCGGCGCCATCTGGCGCCTGCGCGAGGAGACCGAGCAGATCGAGCGCATGCACAGCCACCCGCCGTCCTTCGACGTCTCGGTGCCGGGCGGCGCGCTCGACGCCTATGTCGCCCGCATCGGCGCCGGGCTGAAGGCCATCGACGCCGGCTACGAGCCCTATGTGTTCGGCCATCTGGCCGACGGCAACCTGCACATCTCCATCAACGCCAACGGCCCGCTCGCGCCGGAGCGGTATGCGGCCGTCGAGGACGTGCTCTATGCCGGCCTGCGCGAGATGGGCGGCTCGTTCTCGGCCGAGCACGGCGTGGGCCTCGACAAGCGCAGCGCCTACGAGCGCTATGCCGATCCGGTCAAGCAGGAGCTCGCGCGCGCCCTCAAGGCGCTGCTGGACCCGCGGAACCTGCTGAACCCCGGCAAGATCGTCACCCTGTCCGGACAGTCACCCAGGCCGGATAGTCCGGCCGCTCAGGGATAGGGCCGCCAGCGCCAGTCGCGCACGTCCGGCATGTCCTGGCCGTGGGCGGTGATGTAGCGCTTGTGCTCGATCAGCCTGTCGCGGATCGCCTGCTTGGCATGCACGGCCGACGCACCCAGCTGCGGCACGCGGTCGATGATGTCGGCGACGAGATGGAAGCGGTCGATGCGGTTGCGCACCACCATGTCGAAGGGCGTCGTCGTGGAGCCCTCCTCGACATAGCCGCGCACATGCAGGTTGGCGTGGTTGCGGCGCTTGTAGGCCAGCCGGTGGATGAGCCACGGATAGCCGTGATAGGCGAAGATCACCGGCTTGCCCGTGGTGAACAGCGCGTCGAAATCCGCGTCGCTCAGGCCGTGCGGATGCTCCGTGTCCGGCTGCAGCGTCATCAGGTCGACCACGTTGACGACGCGCACCTTCAGGTCCGGTACGTAGTCGCGCACCAGGTCCACGGCGGCCAGCGTCTCCAGCGTGGGCACGTCGCCGGCGCAGGCCATGACCACGTCCGGCTCGTGGCCGCGGTCGCTGCTGGCCCATTCCCACACGCCGATGCCGGCGCTGCAATGCTTGACGGCGGCGTCCATGTCGAGCCATTGCGGCGCCGGCTGCTTGCCCGCCACGATGACGTTGACGCGGTTCCAGCTGCGCAGGCAATGGTCCGTCACCCACAGCAGCGTGTTGGCGTCCGGCGGGAAATAGACGCGCACGATGTCGGCCTTCTTGTTGACGACATGGTCCACGAAGCCGGGGTCCTGATGGCTGAAGCCGTTGTGGTCCTGGCGCCAGACATGCGAGGTCAGCAGGTAGTTGAGCGAGGCGATCGGCCGCCGCCATTCCACGTCGCGCGCGGTCTTCAGCCATTTGGCGTGCTGGTTGAACATCGAATCGACGATGTGGATGAAAGCCTCGTAGCAGGAGAAGAAGCCGTGCCGGCCGGTGAGCAGGTAGCCCTCCAGCCAGCCCTGGCAGGTGTGCTCGCTGAGGACCTCCATCACCCGGCCGTCGGGCGACAAATGGTCGTCCTCGGGAACGGTCTCGGCCAGCCAGGTGCGGTCCGTGGCCTCGAACACGGCCTGCAGGCGGTTCGAGGCGGTCTCGTCGGGCCCGAAGACGCGGAAATTGCGGTTGGCCATGTTCTGGCGCATCACGTCGCGCAGGAAGATGCCGGCCTGCCGCGTGGCCTCGGCGTCGGTCTGGCCGGGCGTGGCCACCGGCACGGCATAGTCGGTGAAGTCCGGCAGCCGGAGCGGCCGCTTCAGCGCCCCGCCATTGGCGTGCGGGTTGGCGCTCATGCGGCGCTCGCCGGAAGGCGCCAATGCCGCAAGGTCGGCGCGCAGCGCGCCCTTTTCGTCGAACAGCTCCTGCGGCCGGTAGCTTCGCAGCCAGTCCTCCAGCAGCTTCAGGTGCCCGGGCCTGCTCATGTCGGAGAACGGCACCTGGTGCGAGCGCCAGGAGCCCTCGGTCTTGAGCCCGTCCACCGTCTTCGGCCCGGTCCAGCCCTTGGGGCTGCGCAGCACGATCGCCGGCCAGCGCGGGCGCGGCTCTGCCCCCGCGCCACCCGCGCCGCTACGCGCCGCCTTCTGGATGCGGTCGATGGCCGCGAAGGCCTTCTCGAAGGCGGCCGCCATCGCCTGGTGCATGGATTGCGGCTCGCTGCCCTCCACGAAGATGGGCTCGTAGCCGTAGCCGCACAGCAGCGCCTCCAGCTCCTCGTGCGGGATGCGCGCCAGCACGGTGGGGTTGGCGATCTTGTAGCCGTTGAGATGCAGGATCGGCAGCACGGCGCCGTCCGTCGCCGGGTTGAGGAACTTGTTGCCGTGCCAGGCGGTTGCCAGCGGCCCGGTCTCGGCCTCGCCGTCGCCGATCACGCAGGCCACCACGAGGTCCGGATTGTCGAAGGCCGCGCCGAAGGCGTGGGCCAGCGAATAGCCCAGCTCGCCGCCCTCGTGGATGGAGCCGGGCGTCTCGGCCGCCGCGTGGCTCGGTATGCCGCCGGGGAAGGAGAACTGCCGGAACAGCCGGCGCATGCCCTCCTCGTCCTGCGACACCGCCGGGTAGAGCTCGCTGTAGGTGCCTTCCAGCCAGCAATTGGCGACGATGCCGGGCGCGCCGTGGCCCGGCCCGGTCACGAACAGCACCGAGCGGTCCTGCGCCCTGATGATGCGGTTGAGGTGGACGTAGAGGAAGTTCAGGCCCGGCACCGTGCCCCAGTGGCCCAGCAGCCGCGGCTTGACGTGCTCCAGCGTCAGGGGCTCGCGCAGCAGCGGGTTGTCGAGCAGGTAGACCTGGCCGACAGAGAGGTAGTTGGCGGCCCGCCACCATGCGTCCAGAAGATCGACCTCCGCCGCCGGCAGCGGCTGGCGGGGGGCTGATGCGTCGCTTTTGCTCATGGTGCTCACGGGCTGTTTCCTCGGTGCTGTGGTCTCGCGGCCTTCACGACCTCGTGCGTATGCCGGGCGATCACGGCCTCCTCGTCGGCCGCGATCACCCGTACTTCAACCCGGCTTTGTGGAATGCTGATGACGGAGGCGTGCGCGGCGTTGGCCTGCCTGTCCAGCGCCACGCCCAGCCACTCCAGCCGGGCGCAGACCCGCTCGCGGATCTGCGGCGCGTGCTCGCCGATGCCGGCGGGGAAGACGAGGCCGTCCAGCCCGCCGAGCGAGCTTGCCATGGCGCCGACCTCGCGCGCGATGCGGAAGACGAACAGCTCCACCGCCTCGGCCGCCCGCGGGTCGCCGCTGGCCAGCAGCGCGCGCATGTCGCTGGCGATGCCGCCGGAAACGCCGAGCAGGCCGCTGCGGCGGTAGAGCAGGTCCTCCACCTGGTCCGCGCTCATGCCGCGCTGCTTCAGCAGGAACAGGATCACGCCGGGGTCGAGGTTACCGCAGCGCGTGCCCATGAGCAGCCCGTCGAGCGTGCTGAAGCCCATGGTCGTGTCCACGCTGGCGCCCGCCCGCAGCGCGCACAGGCTGGCGCCGTTGCCGAGATGGGCGGCGACCACCCGGCCCCGCGCCAGCGCCGTCTCGCGCAGCCGCGCGGCGATGTGCTCGTAGGACAAACCATGGAAGCCGTAGCGGCAGATGCCGGCCTCGCCCAGCTCGCGCGGCAGGCCGAGGCGCGCCGCGACCGGCGGCATGGTGCGGTGGAAGGCGGTGTCGAAGCAGGCGACCTGCGGCAGGCCCGCCCGCAGCCGCGCGATGACCCGCATGGGCGCCACGTTGCGCGGCTGGTGCAGCGGCGCCAGCCGCGAAAGATCGTCGAGGTCGCGCAGCAGCTCGGGCGTGACCAGCGCGGGCGCCGCATGGCTTGCCCCGCCATGGACCACGCGGTGGCCGACGCCGGCCGGCGGCTTTCCGCCGAGCCGGGCCTCCACCCACTCCACGACGTCCTCCAGCAGGGCGTCGAAGGCGGTCCCCGCTTTCCAGCGGCGCTCCGCCAGGATGCGGCCGGCGCCATCGGCGGCGACGAGATGCGGGTCCGTCTCGATGGATTCGATTTCCCCGCGCACGGCAGCGGCGGCGGCAAGGCTGCCGCCGTGCCCGGTCTCGAACAGCGAAAACTTGATGCTCGACGAGCCGGTATTGAGCGTCAGGATCGCATCCGTCATCGTTCGGGCCTTCCCTGTCACGTCGCGGCCGCAGGCAGATTGTGTCGCAAATTCCGCGAAGCGCTGTCAAAGGCCAATTCGCGGTGCCTGCGGCCTGCGCACGGTTCCAGGGAACGCGCCTTCCCGCCGCCGGCGGTGGCATCCGGCCGGGCCGGCCACGCATGCTTATTTGTCTAGCGATTTTATAGACATTAGCACCGCGTTTCCTTTCCGGCCGTCGCGGGAGTGCCGAAATTCCCCTTCGCCGCGCCTTACCGATCGCTGCGTTTCTTCAAGCGGCACCGTGGCCGTGCGAGCCTTGTCGCCTCCAAGAGATGCGACAGGAGGCAGGCGCCTTGACCGATATTTCCCCGACCGACCTGCCGGTGGTGGGCCTTTCCCGCCTCGAAGGCGGGCCGCAGGAGCGGCTGGCGTTCCTGCCCAACCCGCTGTTCCGCAATGTCGCCCAGCGCCACCACGCCGATCTGCTCGCCGCCCAGGCGCGCGAGCAGGCAGTTCCCACCGCCTGAGCCGGAGAAAGCCCCATGACGCTCGAAAACCTTTCCGCCGAAACCCTCGCCCTGCACGGCGGCACCTGGCGCGCCGACCCGGTCAGCGGGGCGGTGGCGGTGCCGATCTACCAGACCACCTCCTACCAGTTCCAGGACACCGGCCATGCGGACCGGCTGTTTGCGCTGGATGAGATCGGCCACATCTACACCCGCGTCTCCAATCCCACGCAGGACGCGTTCGAGACGCGCATCGCCGCGCTGGAAGGCGGCGCGGCCGCGCTTCTGCTGTCGTCGGGGCAGGCCGCCTCGGCCTATTCGGTGCTGAACCTGGCCGGCGCCGGCGACAACATCGTCTCCTCCACCGACCTCTACGGCGGCACCTGGGCGCTGTTTGCCGCCACGCTGAAGCATTTCGGCGTGGAGGTGCGCTTCGCCGACCCCTCGGACCCGGAGAATTTCCGCCGCGCCACCGACGAGCGCACCCGCGCCTACTATGCCGAATCCCTGCCCAACCCGAAGCTGCAGGTGTTTCCCATCAAGGAGGTGGCCGACATCGGCCGCTCGCTCGGCGTGCCCCTGATCGTCGACAATACGGCAGCACCCCTCATCATCCGGCCGTTCGACCACGGCGCGGCCGTCGTGGTCTATTCGGCAACGAAATATATCGGCGGCCACGGCACCTCCATCGGCGGCGTCGTCATCGACGGCGGCAATTTCCCGTGGGAGGAGCACGCCACCCGCTTCCCCACGCTCAACCAGCCCGATCCGAGCTACCATGGGAAGATCTGGGTGGAGGCGGCCAGGCCGCTCGGGCCGGTGGCCTATGTGCTGCGCATCCGCACCGTGCTGCTGCGCGACGTGGGCGCGGCGGTCAGCCCCTTCAACGCCTTCCTGTTCCTGCAGGGGCTGGAGACGTTGCCGCTCAGGATCCGCCAGCACAACGAGAACGCCATCAAGGTGGCGGAATTCCTGCGCGGCCATCCGAAGATCGCCAAGGTCATCTTCCCGCGCTACCAGACGGGCGAGGACAAGCGCCGCGCCGACGCCTATCTGCGCGGCGGCAGCTACGGCGCGCTGATCGGCTTCGAGCTGAAGGACGGACGCGAGGCCGGCCGCGCCTTCATCGACGGGCTGAAGCTGTTCTACCACGTCGCCAATATCGGCGACGCCCGCTCGCTGGCCATCCACCCGTCCACGACCACGCATTCGCAGCTCGGCGAGGACGACCAGCTGGCGGCGGGCGTCACCCCCGGCTACGTGCGGCTGTCCATCGGCATCGAGCATCCGGACGACATCATTCGTGACCTTGAGCAGGCGCTCGAACAGGCGGCGGACGGAGCGCGCCTCAAGGCCGCGTAGCCGGCACGCCGGGCGGACGAGGGGGTGTTGCCCGGCGTGCCTCACCTTCATTCATCACAAGGAGACAGGGCCATGACATCCATCGGGAAGGAAAGGCGCGCGACCGTGTCGCGGCGCGGCGTGTTGCGGGCGGCGGGCGCACTCGGCGCCGGCGCCGTCGCGGCGGGCCTGCTGGCGCGGCCGACGAGCTATGCGATCGCCGGCAACGCCACCAAGCTGCGCCTGTCGTGGACCGAGTTCGCCGCCTGCCATTCGCCGGTGGCCTTCGCGCTGGCGAACGGCATCTACGCCAAGCACGACCTCGACGTGGAGCTGTTCTACCAGGGCGCCAGCGGCCAGACGCTGATCCAGTCGATCGCCACCAACAAGACCGACGCCGGCGCCGGCCTGCTCTATGACTGGATCAAGCCGCTGGAGCAGGGGCTCGACGTCAAGCTGTTCGTCGGCTCGCACGGCGGCTGCACCCGGCTGCTCGCCTCCAAGGCTTCCGGCGTCACCACGCTGGAAGGGCTCAAGGGCAAGACCATCGTTTCCTACGACGTCGCCAGCCCGCCCAAGCATTCCTTCCAGGTGGCGCTGGCCAAGGCCGGCCTCGACCCCGAGCGCGACGTCAACTGGCTGAACGTGCCCTTCGACCTGGTGGGCGAGACGGTGGGGCGCGGCGAGGCCGACGCGCTGGCGCATCTCGATCCCTGGGCCTTCGCCCACAAGAAGAAGTTCGACCTCTACGAGGTGGCCAACACCCAGACCGGCGTCTTCGACGGCGCGGTGTGCTGCGTGCTCGGCGTCAACTCCGCCTTCCTGGAGGCCAACCGCGACGCCGTGCGCCGGCTGGCCGAGGCCAATATCGAGATCCACGAATACGCCGCCGCCCATCCCGAGGAGGTGGCGAAGTGGTTCGTGGAGAACCTCAACCCGGGCTTCCCGGTGGAGGACATCCACGAGCAGGTGGCTTCCTGGGTGCTGCACAACCACCCGGTCGGCAAGGAGCTTCAGGACCAGGTCAAGCATGCCGCCGACGACCTGGCGCTGATCAAGGTGCTCGACCCGACCACCGACAGCGCCGAACTGGCCGGCCGCGTCACGGTCGACATACTGGCGTGAAGCCGCGGCGGACATGAGCACGGCGCTCGAAGCGGAGGCGAAGCCCGTCGCCGCCCCGCGCGGGGCGCCGTGGCGCCAGGGGCTCTATGCGGCCGCCGCCTGGGCAGTCGCGGCCGTGGTGACGGCCGCGCTGCCCGACGTGGTGCCCTGGGGCAGCCGCGACCTCTTCGCCGGCCTCCTGCTGGGCGGGGCGGCGGTGCTCGCCGGCCTTGCCTTCGCCGCCGACCGGCTGGGCAGGTTCGGCGCGCGCCTGGCGCATTACGGCCCCTGGCTGATCGCGCTCGGCGTGTGGTTCGCCCTGTGGGAGCTGGTGACGGCCAAGCTGGGCTGGCTGCCCAAGCCGTTCTTCTCGCCGCCGCACGGCCTGTTCCACGTCTATGTCGTGGACTGGGAGAGGCTGCTGATCTGCATCGCCTACACCGCGCGGCTCTGGTCGCTCGGCTTTGCTTCCGGCATCGTGGCGGGCTTCGTCGGCGGCGTGGCGCTGGGCTGGTCGAAGACCTTCGCCTACTGGGGCATGCCGGTGCTGAAGCTCATCGGCCCGGTGCCGGCCAGCGCGTGGATACCCGCCACCTTCTTCCTGTTTCCCACCACCTTCCAGGCCAGCATCTTCCTGGTGGCGCTCGCCTCCGGCATTCCCGTGGCGATCCTGACCGCATCGGGCGTCGGCACCGTCAACCGCGCCTATTACGACGTGGCCCGCACGCTCGGCGCCGACAGGCGCTTTCTGGTGCTGCGGGTGGCCATCCCGGCCGCGCTGCCGAACGTCTTCGTGGGGCTGTTCATGGCGCTCTACTATTCCTTCGCCGTGCTGGTGGTGGCCGAGATGCTCGGCGCGAAATACGGCCTCGGCTGGTATCTCCAGTTCCAGACCGCCTATTCGGCCTATGCCAACGTCTATGCCGCGCTGGTCGTCATGGCGCTGCTGTGCTCGGGGCTGGTGAAGCTGCTGTTCGTGATCCGCGACCGCCTGCTTTCCTGGCAGAAGGGCGTGGTGCAATGGTAGCGGAGGCGCTGCAGCGGGAAGAAGCCCCCGGCCTCGCGCTCGAATTCCGGGACGTCTCGCACCGCTACGATCTCGACGGGGCGGCACTGCCCGTGCTCCAGGACATCAGGCTTTCCGTGAAGCCGGGCAGCTTCGTGGCCCTGCTGGGGCCTTCCGGATGCGGCAAGTCCACCCTGCTGCGGCTGGCCGCCGGCCTCGACAGCCCGAGCCACGGCGCCATCCTGGCCGATGGCGCGGCGATCGCCGGCCCGGACCCCTCGCGCGTGCTCGTCTTCCAGGACCCGACGCTGTTTCCGTGGCGCACGGTGCGCGACAACGTGGCGGTGGGGCCGCAGGCGCAGGGAACCCTGCGCCAGAGCCGGCAGCGCATCGACGACGCCCTGCGCCTCGTCGGGCTCGACGGGTTCGCAACCGCCTTCCCGCATCAGCTTTCCGGCGGCATGGCGCAGCGCGCGGCGCTGGCGCGGGCGCTGGTCAACGATCCGCGCCTGCTGCTTCTGGACGAGCCGCTCGGCCGGCTCGATTCGCTCACCCGCCTGTCCATGCAGCAGGAGCTGCTGGCGCTGTGGCGCAAGGCGCGCTACTCGGTCGTGCTGGTCACGCACGACGTCGAGGAGGCGCTGCTGCTTTCCGGGCACGTGGTGGTGCTTTCCGAGCGGCCGGCCAGGGTCAAGGCCGAGGTCGACGTCACCCTTGCCTATCCGCGCCGCCGCGACGACCCGAAGATCGTGGAGCTGCGCCGGCACATCCTCGAGATCATGGGGTTCGCGGAATGAGCGGCCGGCCCGGACCCGCATGGACGCCGAAGCTGCGCCGGAAGGCCGAGCTGCTCGGCGCCGGGCTGGTGGCCGCCGCCATCGTGTGGTGGGCGATCGTCTATGCCCAGGTCATGCTCAACACCGGATTTCCGGCTGAACGCACGCTGCCCTGCCTTCTCTACACCTCCGACCGCTGCTCGCTGGCCATGGCGCTTTGCCGGGAATGGCACTTCCTCGGCATCAGGCGCTACTGGGCGGGGCTGCTGTGGCTGGGGGCGGCGGTGAGCGCGCTGGCGGTGCTGATGGGCAGCCGCGAGCGCCGCGGCCGCGGCGGCCTCAGCGTGTGAGCAGGCCGGCGTCGAGCACGAAGCCGGAGCCGGTGACGTAGCGGCTCTTGTCGCTGGCCAGGAACAGCACGGTTTCGGCCACGTCCTCCGGCTCGATCCAGGGCACGGCAAGCAGGTTGCCGGCCGAGCGTTCGGCGATCTCCTGCGGGGTGGCGCCCTCCATGGCCGCCAGCCCGTCGTTCATGGGGGTGTTGACGCCGGTCGGATGGATCGTCAGCACCCGCACGTTGAACGGCGCAAGCTCGATGGCGAGCGACTTCGCCAGCCCCACCAGCCCGAACTTCGACGCCGAATAGTGCGAGAGGCGGTTCAGCCCGCGCAGCCCGGCAATGGAGGAATTGAAGATGACGACGCCGGACCCCTGCGCCCGCAGGTGCGGGATGACGTGCTTGGCAAGCAGCCAGTTGCCCTTGAGGTTGATGTCGATCACCGCGTCCCATTCGGCTTCGTCCAACTCGTGGGCGTAGCCGTAGGCGGCGATGCCGGCATTGCCGAACACCACGTCGATGCGGCCGAAGGCGTCGATCGTGCGCGCCACCGCGCCGCGCACGTCCGCCTCGCTGCGCACGTCGCCGGCAAGCGGCAGGAAGCCCCCGCCGCCGGCGGCGATCTCGTCGTGCAGCGACTGCAACGCCGCCGACCCGGCCTGCGCATAGGCCGGATAGTCGATCTTGCGGGCCAAGTCGAAGCCGGCCACCCTGGCGCCCTCGCGCGCGAACGCCTTGGCCGCCGCGCGCCCCTGTCCGTGCGCGGCGCCGGTTATCAGCGCCACCTTGCCCTCGAAAGCGCCGGCCATGTCAGGGCTTCCGGTAGGATTCGAGCTCGGGGTCGAGCGTGACGCCGACCACGTTGTTGAAGATGTTGGTGGCGATCATGATGCCGGCGAACGCCACCAGGTTGACGGCCGCCGCCTCGTCGTAGCGCTCGCGTATCCGGGTCCAGATCTCGCGCGGCACATGGTTGGACGCCCTGGCGATGGCGCGGCCGAACTCGATGAGCAGTTCCTCTTCCTCCGTGGGCTGGAACGTCTCGGGCGAATAGCCGGCGTCGATCAGCGCCCGGCGGAAGAAGGTCGTGCAGATCAGGCAGTCCGTCTCGGCCGAGATGGCGTGCGAGAACACCCATATGGCGCGGTCGCCGACGACCGGCCGCAGCTCGTCGCGCAGCGTGTACCATTCCATGTAGGCGCGGTAGGCGGCCGGCGAATGGAGCAGCGTCCGCTTCATGTTGGTGACGTGCCCGCGCAGGCGCACCTCCTCGTCATGGGCCTCGCGCACCGCCGGCGCCGCATGCTCGTAGTCGATCTGGGATATGTAGCTCATGGTCCTCTCCGATGCCGCCACTCTATCCGCCGGGCATGGCAATGGGAGCCAAGGCATTCCCTATTGCGGCGGCCGGCGAGCAAAGCTTTCCGCGGGCCGCCCCTGCTGCCGGGAAGCCGCCCTTCGAGGTTGCGGGCGCGGTGCGCCGGGCATGAAGAACAGTCTCCGGGCCATGTCGCCGCGACAGGGCCGGCCAAGAGCATATCGCTTCGGCAACAGCCCTGAAATTGGAGTTATTTTGCTTAATCTATAGTTTTTGTCAGCTTACTACTTTCACAAGGCACGGGGGCATTCGTGGTGCCGCTACTGCCGCAGACCATTTCTTCAGGAGAGACCATCATGACGTTCAAACTGCAGGCCGGCGCAGGCTGGCGAAAGGTGCTTGCGGCGACGCTGGTAGTGGCCACCGGCCTCGTCGCCACCTCGGCATCCGCCGGGCCGACGCTCGACAAGATCAAGGCGCGCGGCACCATCAAGGTGGGCGTGGGCACCACGCCCGGCTTCTTCTCGCCCGACAGCAGCGGCCGCTGGCAGGGCTTCTTCATCGACTACGGCCGGGCGCTCGGCATCGCCGTCTTCGGCGACCCGGAAAAGGTCGAGTTCACCAATTCCTCGCCGCAGCAGCGCCTGCCCGCGCTGCAGGCCGGCGAGTTCGACGTGCTGCTGTCGGGCGTGACCGTGACCATCACCCGCGCCTTCCAGCTCGGCTTCCACTTCGGCCCGACCATCTTCTACGACGGCCAGGGCATTTTGGTGCGCAAGGACATCGGCGTCGACAAGGCGGCGGACCTGGACGGCGCCACCATCGGCGTGCAGAGCGGCACCACCGGCGAGCTGAACATCGCCGACTTCTTCCGCAAGACCGGCAAGAAGTTCACGCCCGTCACCATCGAGGACACCAGCGAATTCGTCGCCGCGCTGGAATCGGGCCGCGTGGACGCGATCACGCAGGATTCCTCCGACCTCGTCGGCAAGCGCACCCAGCTCAAGAAGCCGGACGACTACGTTCTGCTGCCCGAGCGCCTCTCCAAGGAGCCGCTGGCTCCCGCCGTCGCCGGCGGCGACGACCGCTGGCTGGAGATCGTCAACTGGACGGTCAACGCCACCATCCAGGCCGAGGAATGGGGTATCACCTCCAAGAACGTGGACGAGTTCCTGAAGTCCGAGGACCCCGCCATCCAGCGCTTCCTGGGCGTCGATCCCTCGCTCGGCCAGGCCATCGGGCTCGACCCGAAATGGGCCTACGAGATCATCAAGACCGTCGGCAACTACGGCGAGATCTTCGAGCGCCACCTCAAGCCGCTCGGCTGGGAGCGCGGCTACAACAATCTGTGGACGAACGGCGGACTGCTCTATTCGCCGCCGTTCCGGTGAGCGTCGTTCCGATGAGAGCCGGGCCGGCTTCGCAGCCATGACGCCGCTCTCCGTGCCGGGTCCGCAAAGGCCCGGCACTTTCCGCAGGATAGGCATGTGGTGGGGGCCGCGGCCCTTCACCCAGATCGCGGTGATCGTGGCCGTGGTGGCGCTGTTCTACGTGTTCGGACGCAACACGGCGGCGACCATGAGCCGCATCGGCGTCACCCCCGGCTTCGGCTTCCTGGAGCGCTCGGCCAATTTCGAGATCGGCGAAAGCCTGATCGCCTTCCGCGCCGGCGACATCTATGCCCGCGCCATCCTGGCCGGGCTGCTCAACACCGCCAGCGTCGCCGTGCTCGGCTGCGTGCTGGCCACCATCCTCGGCGTCGCGCTCGGGGTCGCGCGGCTCTCCGGCAACCTGCTCCTGTCCGGCATCGTGCGCTGGTATGTCGAGGTGGTGCGCAACACGCCGCTGCTGCTCCAGCTCTTCTTCTGGATCTCCCTCGTGCAGGCCCTGCCGCCGCCGCGGCGGGCGCTGTCGCTGCTCGACGCGTTCTACCTCACGAACCGTGGCGTCTTCGTGCCCGGCCCGGCTTTCCACAACCTGTCGGGCGCCACTGTGCTGACGGTCGGCGCGGCGCTGCTGGCCTGGGCGGCGTTCCTGTGGGCGGCGCGGCGGCAGGGGCGGTTGACGCCGCGCGCCTTCCTGGCCGCCAGCGTGCTTGCGGCGGCGGGCGCAGGGCTGGCCCTGCCGCTGACGGGCGCCACGGCCTCGTTCGAGGTCCCGGCTCTCTCCGGCTTCAACATCCGCGGCGGCTACAGCCTGACGCCGGAATTCGCCGCGCTGCTGACCGGCCTGACGGTGAAGTTCTCCGCCTCCATCGCCGAGATCGTGCGGGCGGGCATCCAGTCGGTCAGGCGCGGGCAATGGGAAGCCGCCCGCGCGATGGGCCTGCATGACGGCCAGATCATGCGGCTGGTGGTGCTGCCGCAGGCGCTGCGCGTCATCACCCCGCTCACCACCTCCAACTATCTCGACCTGGTCAAGGATTCGAGCCTGGCGGTGGCGATCGGCTATCCGGACCTGGTCAGCATCGTCAACACCACAGCCAACACCACGGGCCAGGCGTTCGAGGCGCTGCTCATCCTGATCGTGATCTATCTGGCGCTCAACCTGGCGGTGTCGGCGCTGATGAACCTCTACAACAGGCGCGTGGCGCTGCGGGGAGGGCAGCCGGCATGACCGTGGCCGACGCTCCCCTTCCTCACGCCCTGGCGCATTCTCCCGCCCGGCACCGGCTGCGGGCCGGCCTGTTCGGAACGCCGTTCAACGCCGCCGTCACGGCCCTGACCGCCGCCGCGCTGGCCTGGCTCGTGCCGCCGCTGCTGCGCTGGACGGTGCTCGACGCCACCTTCAGCGGCACCTCGGCCGACTGTGCCGCGCGCGCGGGCGCGTGCTGGGCCTTCGTCGGCGCGAAATTCCGCTTCTTCCTGTTCGCCTTCTATCCGCCGGCGCTGCACTGGCGGCCGGCGCTGGTCATCCTGCTGCTGCTGGCGCTGCTGGCCGCCACGGCCACGCCCCGCTTCTGGCGCCGCGGGCTGCTGGCGGCGTGGCCGGCGGTCATCGCCCTGTGCTGGCTGCTGATGGCCGGCGCCTTCGCCATGCCGGTGCCGTCCAACCAGTGGGGCGGCCTGCCGGTGACGCTGCTGGTGTGGAGCGTGTGCTTTGCCGTGTCGCTGCCGCTCGCCGTGCTGCTGGCGCTGGCGCGGCGCTCGGCCATGGCGGGCCTGCGCCTGCTTTCGGTCGCCTATATCGAGCTGATGCGCGGCATCCCCATGGTCGCCATCCTCTATGTCGCCATGCTCATCCTTCCCATGGCCCTGCCGGAAGGGCAATCGATGGACAAGACGCTGCGGGCCATGATCATGGTGGCGCTGTTCTGGACCGCCTACACCGCCGAGGTGGTGCGCGGCGGGCTTCAGGCCATTCCGCCCGGCCAGCAGGAGGCCGCCGCCGCGCTCGGGCTCGGCTACTGGCGGACCATGCAGCTCGTGGTGCTGCCGCAGGCGCTGCGCGTCGTCATCCCCGGCCTCGTCAACCTGGCCATCGGCTTCCTGCTGGCCACCTCGCTGCTGGCCGTGATCGGCATCTTCGACCTGCTCAACGCCGCCAAGGCCTCCGCCACCGACCCCAACTGGCTGGGCTTCTACGACGAGGCCTACCTGACCGTGGCGCTGGTCTATTTCGTGTTCGGCTATGGCGGCTCGCGCTACAGCCTGTGGCTGGAAAGGCGGCTGGGTGGCCGCACCCCGAAATAACCGGTTGCGACGAAATTCCGCTGTGCCCGGCCGGAAGGCGCTTCCCTTCGGGCATGAACCTTCCCATAATACGCCTTTCCATGTCGAAGGCCGGGCCACGCCGAACGGGCGGTCCGCCAGCCGTTCGTGGGAAAACCGCTCGCAGGAGATCGGCCGATGTTCGCAGCCAGGGCCATAGAGCAGCACGACAAGCCGGCTTTCTATGCGGAGCTCTGCGGCCAGCTCGCTGCCCTGCTCGACGGCGAGACCGACCCCATCGCCAACGCCGCCAACACCGCCGCGCTGGTCTTCCAGTCGGTGCCCGATCTCAACTGGGCCGGCTTCTATTTCCTCAAGACGCCGCGCGAATTGGTGCTGGGCCCGTTCCAGGGCAAACCGGCCTGCGTGCGGATCGCCGTCGGCAGGGGCGTGTGCGGCGCCGCGGTGGAGCGCCGCGCCTCCGTCCTCGTCGAGGACGTCTATGCCTTTCCCGGCCACATCTTCTGCGACGGCGGCTCGCGCTCCGAGCTGGTGGTGCCGCTCCTGCACGAAGGCGCCGTGTTCGGCGTCCTCGACCTCGACAGCCCGAGCTTCGGGCGCTTCGACGCCGACGACCAGGCCGGCATCGAGCAGATCGCGGCGATCTACGTGAAGGCCAGCGACCGGGCCGGGCTGGCGCCTTTCTGAGGGGCGGAAGCGCCCCAAACCGCGCTTCGGGGAACTTCTTCCTGCGGAGCCCGCCCTTGCGGAACGCTTTTTTCTTTTGTGCACTGCACAAGAAAAGCGGTTGTTTGCCGGGATGCATGTTTGCTGGGACGATGAGGACACGGCGCCGGAAACCGGCGCGCATCATCCGGTCCTCCCCATCATCCAGCTTTCAAGGACACACCATGTCAAAAGTCGACAACACCCTGTTTTCCCTGACCCTGACACGCCGCGCCGGGCTGGCCGCCCTGGCGGCAGCGGCGGTCGGGCTTTCGGCGCTCGCCACCGCCGCGCCGTCCTTCGCCCAGGACAAGAGCTCGATCAAGGTCGGCATCATCAGCGGCGAGGACGAGGACGTCTGGCGCGTCGTCACTGCGGAAGCCGCCAAGAAGGGCCTGACCATCGAAACCGTCGTGTTCAACGACTACACCCAGCCCAACGAGGCGCTGGAGCGCGGCGAGATCGACGCCAACGCCTTCCAGCACCAGCCCTATCTGGACAACCAGATCAAGACGCAGGGCTATCACATCGTGCCGGTCGGCTTCACCGCGGTCTGGCCGATCGGCCTCTATTCCAAGAAGCACGCAAGCGTCGCCGAGCTGCCGGAAGGCGCGGTCGTCGGCGTGCCCAACGATCCCTCCAACGAGGGCCGCGCGCTGCATGTGCTGCAGAACGAGGGGCTCATCAAGCTGAAGGACGGCACCGGCATCCTCGCCACCATCGCCGACATCGAGGAGAACCCCAGGAAGATCGAGATCAAGGAGCTCGATGCCGGCGTCATCGGCCGCTCGGTCGAGGATCTGGATGCCGCGGTCGTCAACACCGACTGGGCGCTGAAGAGCGGCCTGACGGTGGAGAACCGCATCGCCCAGGAGCCGGTCGCGGACAATCCCTACCGCAACTTCATCGCCGTGAAGGCCGGCTCCGAGAACGAACCGTGGGTGAAGACGCTCGTCGCCTCCTACCAGAACGACACGGTCAAGGCGGAATTCGACCGCGTCTACAAGGGCACGGGCATCAGCGCCTACTGACGGCGCAGCCGGCCGGCCGCTTTCGGCGGCGCGCGCACGGCATCGCTGCGGCGGTGCGGTGCGCGTGCCGCTGTCATTGTAAGAAGCGGCCGGCGAGCTGATTGAAAGGAACAGCCATGGACGGCACTGTCGCAGCCGAGCGCGTCGAAACGCCCGTGGAAGACGGCCCGGCGGCGCCTGCGCCCGCCGCGGAGCCGATCGTGCGCCTGGTGGACCTGAAGCGCCGCTTCGGCCAGACGGCGGCGCTGGACGGCGTTTCCCTGGACGTGAACAGGGGCGAGATCCTCGGCATCATCGGCCGGTCGGGCGCCGGCAAGTCGACGCTGATCCGCTGCCTGAACGGGCTGGAGCGGCCGGATTCCGGCCAGGTGCTGGTCGAGGGCCGCGAGATCAGCCGTCTCGGCGAGCGCGAATTGCAGCCGCTGCGGCGCCGGGTCGGCATGATCTTCCAGCATTTCAACCTGCTGTCGGCCAAGACGGTGGAGGACAATGTCGCGCTTCCGCTGAAGATCGCCGGCGCACCCCGGTCCGAGCGGCGGCGGCGCGCGGCCGAGCTGCTGGAGCTGGTCGGGCTGTCGCAGAAGGCCGGCGCCTATCCGGCCTCCCTGTCGGGCGGGCAGAAGCAGCGGGTCGGCATTGCCCGCGCGCTCGCCGCGCGCCCCGGCATCCTGCTGTCGGACGAGGCCACCTCGGCGCTCGACCCCGAAACCACGCGCTCCATCCTGGCGCTGCTGAAGGACATCAACCGCAAGCTCGGCCTCACCGTCATCCTCATCACCCACGAGATGGAGGTGGTGCGGGCGATCGCCGACCGCATCGCGGTCATCGACGCCGGCCGCATCATCGAGGAGGGGCCGGTGTGGAAGGTCTTCGCCGCCCCCCGGTCCGAGGTCACGCGCAGCCTGCTGGGCGAGATCCGGCCCTCGCTGCCGGAAGGCATCGCCGCGCGCCTGTCGGCGACGCCGGGCGGCGAGGCGGTGCTGCGCGTCGACATCGCCGGCCATGCGGCGGCCGGGCCGCTGCTGTCCGATCTCGCCGCCGCGGTTCCCGGCCCCTTCCGCTTCATCCACGGGGGCGTCGACCACATACAGGGCCAGCCCGTGGCCACATTCTTCCTCGGCGTGCCCGCGTCGGGAGGCGAGGGCGGGCAGGCGGCACGCACGCTGCAGTTTCTGGAGGCCCGGGGCGCCCGGGCGGAGGTGACAGGCTATGTCTCCGGTGATGCTTGAGCTTTTCGTCCGCTCCCTGTGGGAGACGGTGGTGATGACCGCGGCCTCCGGGCTGATCTCGCTGCTGGCCGGCCTGCCGCTCGGGCTGGCGCTGGTGGCCACGGATCGCGGCGGCATCGCCGAGCAGGTGTGGGTCAACCGGCTGCTTGGCGCCGTGGTCAACGGCTTCCGCTCGGTTCCGTTCATCATCCTCTTGGTGGCGCTGATCCCGGTGACGCGGCTGATCGCCGGCACCTCGATCGGCACGGCGGCGGCGATCGTCCCGCTGGCCATCGCCGCCACGCCCTATTACGCGCGCATCGCGGAGGTCTCGCTGCGCGAGGTGGACCGCGGCCTGATCGAGGCCGTGCGCGCCATGGGCGGCAACCGCTGGACGCTGGTGCGCGAGGTGCTGGTGCCGGAGGCGCTGCCGGGCCTCGTCGCCGG
>DAOKZN010000014.1:0-20412 GCA_035325625.1 Mesorhizobium sp.
CCATGGACGACCTGCGCAGGGAAGGCGTCTGGCAAGGATGACGGCGCGCCGTCAGGGCCCGGACCGGATAGCCGGTGCGACCGCCGGCACACGCCCCTGCAGCAGCGCCACGGCCTCCGCGGCGCACTTCGCTTCCATCCTCATCGGATGCCGCTTCCCTTTTCGTGCTGGGGTCGCGCAGGAGGCCCTTCTTGTCAAGCGAAGGGGCTTGCCGGCATCGCGGAAAGCAGGAACGGGGACGCTAAAGCGTGTCGCGATCTTTCAGGCTCGCTCCATACGCTTCAGGCTCCTGATTTTACGCATGTCTTCATCCCGAAACCGGTTCCCACTTTCGGGAGACATGCGTCACGCCCGCGAGCGCAGCGCCTCGTTCAGCCCGCGCATGTCCTTCTCGTCCGGCGCGGCTTCCAGCGCCAGCACCGGAAGCTGCCGGCGCAGATGGTCGTGGTGGGTGCGCACGCCATATTCCAGGTCGGACAGGTAGAAGCCGGCAAAGGCCTCCGACAGCATGGATTCGTTCGACCACACCGAAAGCTGCACGTCCTCGGCCTGGGTGTCGCGGTCGATGCGGAAGGCGAGATAGCGGGCGGCCGCCTGCTCCCGGCTCTCGTCGGCATAGCGGTAGATGGCGCCGCGCAGCAGCGTCTCGCCGGTCGAAAGCGGAAACTCCTGGTAGAACTGCACCGTCTCCGGCGTGGCGGCGATCACCGCGTTGGGAAAGAGGCCGTAATAGACCCAGGCCTGCCGCAGGGCTTCCGGCAGGCGCTGCGGCCGGGGCGCGATGCGGACATAGTTGCGCACGCTCCAGCGGCGGCCGGCATGCGGGTTGTAGGTGGCGAAGGAGCGCGACACGCCGTTGACGAAGGGCTCGTCATAATAGGTCGCGCCGTAGAGGTCCTGCAGCGCCGGGTGCGCCATGGCCACATGGTAGCCCTCGTTGTCGACGTCGCGCACCGACTTCCAGTTGACCGGCGTCTTCTGGGTCCAGATGCCCCAGGACGGCACCATTTCCTCCACGCGGTAGTGCGCAAGCTCCGCCTCCACAGGCTTCAGCAGCTCGGCCACCGAAGGCTGCGGCCCGCTGCGAAAACGGATGAAGACGAACCCCATCCACACCTCCAGGTCGAGCGGCATCAGCCCGAATTCGGTCTTGTCGAGCTCGGGAAAGGAGCGCGGGCGGGCCGCGCCGCGCAGCGTGCCGTCCAGATTGTAGACCCAGCCGTGGAAGGGGCACACCAGCGCGTTCCTGCAGGTGCCCTTCTCGGCGGCGACGACGCGGCTGCCGCGATGGCGGCAGATGTTGTGGAAGCCGCGCACCACGCCGTCCTTGCCGCGCACCACCAGCGCGCGCTCGCCCACCACATCCATGGTCAGATAGTCGCCTTCGTTCGGGAGGTCCGAAACGTGACCGACGATCTGCCAATGGTTGCGGAAGAGATGCTCCTTCTCGAGGTCGAGCAATGCTTCGCTGTGATAGCTCCACCCCGGCAGCCCCCGCCTGTCCCAATCGTTGGGGACTGCCACATCGCGAAAATGCGGGTTCATGGACAGTCTCGTTCTTATTGAATATGCATTCAATAAGAACATATTTTCCATTCAAATGCAATGGCTTGGGAAGAATGGACGTCTGCAATCCGTCTGCTGCGGGGAATTTCGCCGTCTTTTCCACCGCTTAGGGCCGCCCGCTCCGTGCACTCGGGCACGGGGATTTCGTGAGGTTGCGGCGACCGGCTTGCCGGCTCACTCGCCCCCTTCGCAGCGCTCGGCGACGGCCGCCAGCGCGCCGCGCACGTCCAGCGTCGAGAACGGCTTTTCCAGCATGGGCGGCCGCTGCTGGGCAGGCAGCATCCCGACCTCGGCCCGGGCGCCGACGAGATCGCCGGTGACCAGCACGAGGCGCCGTGCCAGGTCGGGCCGTTCGGCCAGAAGCTGCCTGTGGACCTCCATGCCGCCGGCGCCGGGCATGCGCAGGTCGGAGAAGATGATGTCCGGCTCCTGATGGCCGGAAAGCGTGGCGGCCGGCGATTGCCAGCCCGCCACGATGCGCGACCTGACGCCCATCAGCTCCAATATGTCCGCGAGCGAAGCGGCGACGTCGGGCTCGTCGTCGATGATGAGCGCGTGGCGCAGGCCGCTCGATCTGGGCTTGCCCTGCGCCGCGCCCGCCTCGCCGGGGCCGATCGCCGGCAATTCGACGAGGAAGCGGGCGCCGCGCGGTCCTGCCTCCTCGAACCAGATGCGCCCCTGCAGACGCTCCACGATCGACTTCGAGATCGACAGGCCGATGCCGGTGCCGGCGCCGACCGGCTTGGTGGTGAAGTAGGATTCGAAGATGCGCGTCCGGATCGCCTTGTCGATCCCCGGCCCGTTGTCTTCCACGAAGAAGCCGGGATCGCCGTTGGCGGCCCGGTAGGTGCGCACCTTGATAAGCCGGTCGCCGCCGGTGCCGGCAAGCGCATGCTGGCTGTTGATGAGGAAATTGGCGGCGACCTGGGTGACGTGGTCGGCATCGGCAAGGGTCAGCAGCGGCCCGTCGGCGAAGTCGCTGTCGATGACGATGCCGTTGGCCCGGGCGCCGTAGGCGGTGAGCTCCAGTGCGGCGCGCACCACCTGGTTGAGATCGGTCTCGGCCTCGGCGGTCGGATGCAGCCGCACCATCGAAAGGAAGCTCTTGACGATGCGCCCGCAGCGCTCGGCCGCAGCGCGCACCTTCTCGGCGCGCGCCTTGGTCTGCTGGTCGGGGGCGAATTCGTGCAGCAGCGTCGATTGCGCCACCACCACCGCCAGCGGATTGTTCAGCTCGTGCGAGACGCCCGCCAGCAGCGAGCCCATCGCCGCCATCTTCTCGTTCTGGTGCAGCTTCTCGCGCTGCCGGTGGATCTCCTCCTCCGCCCGCAGCCTGTCGCGCAGGTCGCGGATCGAACCGAAGATCAGCCGCCTGTCGGCCACCTTGATCTCGGTGGCGGTGAGCTCGATGGGAAACACTTCCCCGGCGGCGTTCTGCGTCACCGTCTCCAGCCGCTGGCCGATCATCGGCGCGCCGCGCCCGGCCATGTATTCGGCCCCGGTCGCATAGCCCTTGCGGTAGTAGTGCGGCACGATCATGTGCAGCAGGTCGCGCCCCAGTATCTCGCTGCGCTGGTAACCGAACATCTTCTCGGCGGCGGGGTTGAACTCGATGACCGAGCCGGTCTCGTCGATGACGATGATGGCATCGAGCGAAGCCTGGATCATGGTGCGGCGGACGACTTCGCTGATATGCGCTTCCGACTGCGAGCGCTCGATCGCGTCGCCGACGGCAAACGCCACGATCTCCATCGCCGCCCTGTCCTCGTCTCCCCAGAGGCGTTCGTTCTCGCAATCGTTGATGGCGACGGAGCCCCAGGCCGTGCCGTTGGCCCATACCGGCACGGAGAGGAAGGAAACGATGCGCTGGTTCTCGAAATCCTGGCGCAGGAAGCCCTCTATGTCGCGGGTGAGGCCGGCGAACATCTTGCCCTGGCGCCCCTCCTGGGCGACCTTGCCGAGCAGAGGGTCCATGTGGACGACGGCCTGGGGGATGATGGAAGGGGGCGCGGCGATCCTGGCGATCGAGCTGTCGACCCAATAGGCCGCCACCGACTGGGTCAGGCCCTGGCCGGGCGCATCCTCCAGCCGGAACAGGATGGCCCGATGGCCCGAGAAGGAGCGGCCGAGCAGTTCCAGCACGTCGCCGATCTCCCGGCGCCAGTCGATCGCCTCGCGCAGGCGGCGCACGATGCGCGCGGCCGCCACCGCCGGGCTCGCCTCCTTCGGCGCCGTGCCGCTGCTGGGCAGCGAGGTTTCGGTCCTGCGCAAGGGAGCTTCCATGCAAAACCCCGTGTCGGCGGCCGGCCCGTCAGGTCCCTCCTGCGTCCGGTGCCGGCAGCGAGAAGATATAGCCTTCGCCGCGCACCGTGCGCAGGAATTTCGGATTGGCCGGATCGGCCTCGATCTTCTTGCGCAGCCGCATGACGCGGATGTCGACCGCCCGCGAGACGTCGTCCGCGGCCTCGGCGAATCCGATCGCTTCCGAGATCGCGGCGCGGGTCAGCAGCCGGTTGGCGCGCGTCAGGAACACCTCCAGCACGTCGAACTCGCTCTTGGTCATGTCGACGGCGAGCCCGTCGGGGCCGGAGACGGTGCGGCCGTCGAGATCGGCGCGGAAGCCGCCGAAGCATATGGCGCGGCGGCTCGCACCGGCCGTCCGCGCTTCTTCGGCTAAGGCCGAAGGCTGCGGCACGCGGCGCAGGACGCTGCGCGTGCGCGCCAGCAGCTCGCGCAGTTCGTACGGCTTGACGATGTAGTCGTCGGCGCCCAGCTCCAGTCCCACGATACGGTCGAGCGCCGTGCCGGCGGCTGTGGCGTAGATGATGCCGGTCTGCGCCCTGCCGCGCAGCCAGCGGCCAAGCGAGAGCCCGTCCTCGCCCGGCATGGCGATGTCGAGGATGGCCAGATGGAAGGGCTGCGTTTCCAGCAGGGGCCGCGCCACGGCGGCGTTCTCGGCCGTCGCCACGTCATAGCCGTTGGCACCGAGATACTCGGCCACCGCTTCCCTGAGGTCCGGCTCGTCCTCGACGATGATTATGCGTGCACGCAGTGTCGTCTGGCCCCCGCTTCCGGCGGAAAGTAGATTGGGTGTAAACATCATGTCTAGGTCATTTCCTGGGGGCTCGGTTCCAGGCGCAGGCCCGGCGGAGGGAAAGGCACGAGAAATGGCGGCACGGCCGGTCGTTGCGCTGATCTGCATCGCCGAGGTGGTGGCCGGGGACCTGGCCGGCCATCTGGAACGGCGCGGCAGCCAGGTGCGCCGGGCGCTGACGCGATGGGAGGCCGAATCCCTGCTCTCGTCCGGGGGCATCGACGTGGCCGTGGTCGGGGACGACCTGACCCAGGCCGAAGGCCGCGACCTGCTGAAGCGGTATGGCGGCGAGGGCGGGCCGGACTTCATCCTGATCTGCCGCCCGCGCGACCTGCTCGACAAGGTGCTGGCGCTGGAACTCGGCGCGGCGGACGCCGTCGAAAGCCCGCTGGTGGTGCGCGAGCTGGCCGCGCGCATCGGCCGGCTTCTGGCGCGCCGCGGCCGCCACGCGCAGGAACTGGTTGTGCTGGAGAACGCCACGGTGGACCTGAGATCGGCCATGGTCATGCATGATTCCGGCGCCGAGGAGCAGCTTTCCCCCGGCCAGGTGGCGCTGCTGCGGCTGTTCGTGGCGAGCCCGCGCAAGGTGCTGACGCGCGACGACATCATCGCCGCCGCTCCGGCCGAGAACGCCGACGCCTTCGATCGATCCATCGATTCGCGTATCGTGCGCCTGCGCCGCAAGCTGAACACGGCAAGCATCGCCACCATCCGCGGCTCCGGCTATCGGTTCGACCCGCCGGAGCCGTTTTCCGCCTAGGGCACCGGGCCCGATCAGGGAGACAGATCGCCGGATGCGCCCCCGCGGATGCGCCCCTCGATCAGGACCTGCCGAGATCCCGAGCGCCATCGGCTCAGCCCTTCATTTGAATACGACCGGCGACATCCGGCGGCGCATCGGTGCTGCCGGCCATGCGCTGCGAGGCGAAAGCGCCTTCCCAGTGCCCGTGCAGCAGCGCGCCGGCAAGTGCGGCGAAGCCCAGCAGGCCCTGCGCATAGAGCAGGGCCGAGAGGATCGCGGCGGCAAGCTTCCTGTCCATCTTCTCAACTCCTGAAATTGTCGGCCAGCGGACCTGCCGGGCCGGGGTCCGGAACCTGTCCGGCGCCACGGTCCGCCATTTTCGGGAAACCTCCCGAAGCGCCCGCGCCAGCGACGGAGCCCCCTGTCGCGGCGCGGGCCTTCGGTCCCCGCGGCGGCAAACCGCCCGGGGCGCCGCGCATCGCCAGCCGTCCCGGACCGACCCGCCAGAGGGCCCGGAGACGGCGCATGCGCAGGCTGGACACGATCCATACCGATGTGGCGAACAATGCGGCATGCAATGCCGACGTCTCGCCGCTCGTCATTCGCCCCGCGGCCGCCATGGCCGCTGCCGTCACCGCGCCGGCGGCACCGCTGCAGGTGGCGAACGCCAGTGCGGCGGCGGCGACACCGGTCAGAAGCAGCAGGCGCCTCGTTTTCGGATGGATGCACATAAGCGTTCGACATCGGCTGTTATCGTTGCCGCCAGAATGCCCCTTGCCTGTTTCCGCTTCATGCCGGCCAAGCGCGGTTTGTGTTGCAAATCGGTTTCGTATTTATCCCGTTTCACTTTCGATTTTTGCGGATGCGCCAGCCCACTTGTCTTGCCTGCAACCTTTTGCCCACCCCTTCCAGGGAGGGAAGAGTGCATAAGAATACCGCATTGCGGCACATGGGAGCCGCAAGCTCGCCTCCCCGAGAGGGGGAATATCGGAAACAAATCCGAAACCAGAAAGAACATTAAACGAAATCTGCCCGAAACATTCCCTTGCGACAACTCCGCCATCGAACGAAGAGGCGCCCGCGGTCATGAAGGCCGGCGCGCGCCCGCAAGGAGGCAGATCATGCAAATCGCAACGTCCAGGATCATAATCCACATCACCGCCGCCGCTTTCGCCGCCACCGCCTTGATCGGCGCCGGCAACGGCACCGCCCGTGCCGCCAGCCAGCTGGTGGCGCGCGTCTCGCTGTCGCAGCAGACCATGCAGGTGCTGGTGGACGGCAGGCCCGCTTTCAAATGGAAGGTCTCCACCGCCGGCAAGGGCTATGTGACGCCGACCGGCTCCTTCCGCCCGACGCGCATGCACGCGATGTGGTACTCGAAGAAATACGACAACGCGCCGATGCCGCATTCCGTCTTCTTTCATGGCGGCTATGCCGTGCACGGCACGACGCAGATCGGGCGGCTGGGCAGGCCGGCCTCGCATGGCTGCGTGCGGCTGCACCCGGAGGCGGCCGCCGACTTCTACGAGCTCGTCGAGGCGTTCGGCCCCACCAATACCAGCATCCTCATCGTGCATTGATCCGGCGGAACGGGCACCGTTCCATCCGATGACGGGCGGCGGCAGGTAAACACCTTCCCTGCGCCGCCGCATTCCGCTCACCGCATGCCGAAGCCGCCCGACGTCGGAGCGCCGGCGCGAGTGCCGCTCCGGTCACGCGGCCCTGGATGCAGCCCTGCCCGGCCCCGGCCCGGGATAGGCGCAATCGGCGACGCTGGTCTTGTCCAGTTCCGCCAGGAATGCCTCGCGTGCCGCCGCCAGTTGCGACTTGAGGCGGCAGCGCGGGGTGAGCAGGCAGGCGCCGCCGTCGGCGCGAAAGCACTCCACGATCGCATAGCGCTGCTCCAGGAAGCGCACGACCTCGCCCAGCGTGATGGCATCCGCCGGCCGCGCCAGCCGGATGCCGCCGCCGGCACCGCGCTGGGTGGTGACGAAGCCGCCGCGGGCGAGATCCTGCACCACCTTTGCAAGGTGGTTGTAGGGGATGCGGAACTCGTCGGCGATGCGGGTGGTGGTCGAGGGCTCCTCCGGCGCATCTGCAAGGCGCATCAGGACCCGCAATCCGTAATCGGTGAAGGCGGCAAGTCGCATGGCGGCTCCTTAATTGGTATTTACAATGCATATTTGCACGACTATGAATTGGTAATCTGAATACCTGTTCCGCGCGCGCCTGTCCATTTGGCGCCGCGGCAAAGCATGGCGCGGAGGCATCCTGCCGTTCGCGGCGCGCTGGCGCGCCGTCGAGCGAAGGCCGGCCTGCGTCCGCGCGAACGGAGAGGGCATGTCTGCACAACGCATCATCCGCATGTCGCTGGCCGTGCTGGCCAGCGGCGCCAGTCTGGCGCTGTCCTGGCCTTACTGGCGCGACTTCGGCTACTGGCCGGAATCGCACGCCATGTGGCTCGCCTATTTCGCGCTCGGCTTCGTGCTCGCCGTCTATGTCTTCTACGCCTTCCTCGGCAGCCTCGGCACGCTGTTCGAGCACGATGCGCTGGAGCGGGAAAGGCAGCCGGCCTGCGGCTGTGCCGAACCTTCCGGCCAGGAGGACGCGTCATGAGCTGCAAGCCCGGCGAACCGTGCCATGAGGGTGTGAAGCGCCGCCGCGCACTCGCGGTGCTGGGCCTGATGGCGATCATCTTCGTGGCGCTGTCGGCCGTCTCCTTCCTGGGATCGCGTGGCCAGGCGGTGCCCGCCGCCGTCCACTATGCCGGCTTCGACGCCGTCCAGGGCAAGCGCGTGTTCCAGTCCTACAATTGCATGGGCTGCCACACCATCGTCGGCAACGGCGCCTATTTCGGCCCGGACCTCACCAAGCTGTACGGCAAGGTCGGGCCGGCCTGGATCGAGGCGTTCCTGCCGTCTGCGGGAAGCTGGCCCACGAGCGGGGCGGTGAAGCTGCAATTGCAGGACAAGGCGATCGCCGCCGAGGCGGGCGTTGATACGATCGAGGCCTATCTGGAGAAATATCCCGCCGCGGCCGAGCGCATCGCCCGGCGCGGGGCGCATGCCACGCTGATGCCCAACCTGCCGCTCTTGCGCGACGAGATCGGCCAGTTGGTCGCCTTCCTGAAATACACGTCCGAGATGAACACGGAAGGATGGCCGCCGACGCCGCGCGTGGACGGGCTGGCCTTCCCGCAGGCGACGCCGCTGCCCGCTCCCGTGCGTCAGGCGGCGCTGCAGCCGGCCGCAGAAGCGGGCGCGGCCGCCGCTGGCCCTGCATCCGCGGCGGCGCATGGCGCCGAGCTGGCCGAGGAGAATGGCTGCACGGCCTGCCATGCCAAGGACCGCGAGCGGCTGGTCGGTCCCGGCTGGGGCGGCCTCTACGGCTCCGAGGTGGCGCTTGCCGACGGCACGACGGTGGCCGCGGACGACGCCTATCTCGCCCAGTCCATCCTCGATCCCGACGCCAGGATCGTCGCCGGCTTCGAGCCGGGCGCCATGCCGTCCTTCGCCGAGATGCTCGACGCCGGGCAGGTCGCGGCGATCGTCGCCTATATCCGCAGCCTTGGGGAGAAGTGAGCCATGATCCGCATCGAGTACGAGACCCAGCGGCTTTCCCTGCGCTTCTTCATGGTCATGCTGGTGCTGTTCTTCTTCCAGACCGGCTTCGGCCTTCTACTGGCGGCCCAGCATATCGACCCGACGCTGCTGGCCGGCACGCTGAACTTCAACGTAGTGCGCGCCGAGCACACCAATCTCGGCATATTGTGGGTGCTGTCCGGCTTCATCGCCACCATCCTCTTTGTCGGCCCCCTGCTGTCGAAGCGCGAATTGGCCGCCGCCTGGCTCATCAAGGTGCTGTTCTACGCGCTGCTGGCCGTGGTCGCCTGGAACGTGGCCACCCAGGCGCTGGCGCAGCAGGGCGTCGCCGGCTGGTGGTTGGGCCAGCCCCTGCTTCAGGAGGGGCTGGAATATCTGGAGGCCGGCCGCATCGCCGACGTGGTCATCCTGATCGGCTTCGCCATCCTGTGCTACGTCGTGCTGCGCACCTTCCCGCCGCTGTCGGAGTGGAACGAGATCCATTGGGGCCTCGGGCTCGGCGTGCTGGCGCTGACGCTGGTGTGGGTCTTCGGCATGTTCTTCGTCGAGCGGCTGGATCTGCAGGAATATTTCCGCTGGTACGTCGTCCACTACTGGGTCGAGGGCGTGTGGGAGGTCATCCACATCGCGCTGGTCGGCTTCCTGCTCATCCTGATGTTCAAGGCCGACGTGAAGTCGGTCGGCTACGCCGTGTTCTGGGGCATCTCGCTGGTGTGGCTGTCGGGCCTGCTGGGCAACGCCCACCACTATTTCTGGATCGGCACGCCCGAATTCTGGCAGTTCTGGGGCTCGCTGTTCAGCGCGCTGGAGCCGCTGCCGCTGATCTTCTGCTTCTGGCACATCTATCTCGACGCGCATCAGGACGGCAAGCCGATCGCCAACATGCCGGCCTTCGCCTTCCTGCTGGGCTCGGTGGTGCTGGAGCAGGTGGGCGCCGGCATCCTCGGCTTCACCATGACGTTCGCGCTCACCAATGTGTGGTCGCACGGCACCTGGGTGACGCTGAGCCACGCGCATCTGGCGCTGTTCGGCACCTTCGGCATGCTCGGCCTGTCGGCCGCCTATTTCGCGGTGCCGGTCATGCGCGGCGCGACGGATTTCGACCAGAGGCCGGGCAGGCTCGCCTTCTGGCTGGTGTTCACCGGCATGCTGGGCCTGGCCTTCGCCTTCGCCATCGGCGGCACGGTGCAGGTCTTCGTCTACCGCACGCTGGGGCTGGACTGGTTCGGCGGCGACGTCGCCCCGGCCATGCTGTTCGCCAAGGCCATGGTGCCGGTCTTCGGCATCGTCTTCGCTGCGGGCGTGTGCCTGCTCGCCTACGACCTCCTGACGCTCGGCCTGCGCGAGCGGCCCGCGGCGCGGGACGATATGGCGCTGCCGGCGCCGGCCGGATGGGGCCGCAGGCTGAGCGGCTGGGAAACCGGCATGTGGCTGCTCGCCATGTGGGTGTTCGGCGCCGTCATCACGCTCGGCCTGCTTTCCTTCAACCTCCACACCGTGCAGCAGGGCAGCGCGCTGTTTCCCTATCTGATGGGCGGCATCGGCTATCCGGGCCTGCTCCTGGTGACGCTGTTCTTCGTGCGGCGCTTCCTGCGCTCGCTGGAAGCGCGCGGCCGTGTCAGCCTCGTCCCTCTCGAATTGACGGCTGCGCCGTCTCCCGCCGGCGCGGCGTGAAAGGACCGCGCATAGGCTCTTCCCCCAACCGCAAGCATGGAGCTTCGACAATGACCTTACAACTCCCAGAGGCTGGACTGCGCGGACGCACCGTCGGCGACCTCGCCACCACGCTGCCCGGCGCCACCGCCGTCTTCCGCAGGTTCAAGATCGATTTCTGCTGCAACGGCGATCTCACCCTCGACGGCGCAGCGCAGCGGCGTGGCGTCGACGCCGACGAGCTGGAACAGGCACTGGAGGCGCTCGGCACCGGCACAGGTATGGCGGCCGCACCGGCCGCGATGGATAGCGACGAGTTGATGGACCATATCCTGGCCTGCTACCACGAGGGGCACCGCCGCGCCCTGCCCGAGCTCATCGCGCTGTCGCGCAAGGTGGAAGCGGTGCATCGCGAGCATCCGAAGGTGCCGGCCGGGCTTTCCGATGCGCTGCGGCAGATGGAGAGCGAGCTGGAGCAGCACATGACCAAGGAAGAGGCGACGCTGTTTCCGGCGATGCGGCAGCGGATCAACGGCAGGCTGGATGCCGCCATCGGCGAGCTGCGCCACGAGCACGACGACCAGGGCAGGCTGCTGCGCCTGCTGGAAAGCCTCACCGACGACTTCACGCCGCCTGAAGGGGCCTGCCGTTCCTGGCAGGCGCTCTATGTCGGGGCGGCCCAGCTAGCCGAGGACCTGATGGAGCACATCCACCTGGAAAACAACATATTGTTCCCGCGTTTCGCGACGCCGGAAAGCCGGGCCTAGCCGCCGGCCCCGACGAGGCGACGGCGGCATGCGCATGCTGTGGCTGATCCTCGGCCTGGCCAGCCTGGCGCTGGCCGGGCTGGGCGTGGCGCTGCCGCTCCTGCCGGCGACGCCTTTCGTCCTGCTGGCGGCCTTCTGCTTCGCCAAATCCTCGCCGGCCCTGCATGGCTGGCTGCTGCGCAACCGCACCTTCGGCAAGGCCATCCGCGACTGGCGCGCCCACCGCGCCATCAGCCGCAGGAGCAAGGCGATGAGCGTGCTCGCCATGGCGCTGTCGCTGGCCGTGTCGCTCTTCCTCGCCGTCGATCTGGCCATCGTCGGCCTCCAGGCGCTGGCGCTGTCCGGCGCCGCCGCCTTCATCCTGACGCGAAACACCGCAGCCTAAAGCGCGTCGCGATCTTTCAGATTCGCTCCGTGCGCTTCGGGCTCAGCCCCTGCCGGCCCCGGCCCGGATGCGGTCCTTCCAGAGCTGCTCGGCCCGGTCATGCCAGAACCCAAACTGGTCCGGCCCGGCTCTTTCTATCGTCATCAGCGCCAGCGCGGCCGTCGCCACCACGATACGCATGGCGCGAGGATCATGGGCCGTGCCGTGCCATACGGCCCGCCAATATTCGAGCGACGACAGCGGAACCCGCGGTTGCTGCTGCGGCTCCGCAAGCGCCTGCAGATGCATGTCGCACGGCATGCCGTCGACCAGCCTGTGTATGGCAGCGGCGCGATAGGGGATCCATTCCGCCACGTCCCTGCTGCTGCCGATCACCGAGAGCTGCCCTTGGCCGAGCAGGGCGGCAGCATCGCGGTGCAGCTCGCTATAAGCGGGCTGGGCGACGCCGAGCAGGGCGGCAGGCGCGCCCAGCGGATTGAGCAGATGCACGGCATCGTTGATCGGCGAACGCGCCTCGAACAGCGGATAGAGCGCCAGCAGGCCGCTCGCCTTGGGCGCGAAGGCCGCCAGCGGCAGGAAGGCGATGTTGCCGTCTACCAGCGCGGCGGCGGCCTCTTGTGCCGAGAGGCATACGGGAATGTCCAAGGTTTCGGCCGCGAGCTCCAGCCTGCCGCTGTCGCTGGCCGCATAGCTGCCGTGGAGAAGGACGCGATAGCCGCCTCCGGCGACGAGGCGCGCGGCCTGAAGGAACCACGGCGTGCGAAGCGATCTGGGCGACAGATAGGCCGGCCAGTCCAGATCGGCGGCCGGCGCCGCATGCGGCCGGCCTTTCGCCTCGCTCCGGATCGCCCTGACGATGCCGGCCATCTCCAGCGCTGTCTCGCCACGATAGCTCAAGAGGCGCAGGAAAGCGCCGACCTGCATGGGGTCGGCCTCGCCCTGCAGGATCAGCGAAAAGGCGTCCTGCGCCTCTTCGAGGGAGAGCGGCCGCGAATTGCCGGCCTTGCGGCCGATGATGGCGATGTATTTCGCCAGCCGGCGGCGGGGATCGTTTTCGTCGCCCACCCTGGCCAGTTGCCGGGCGAGCTCTTCCGGCGAGGGCTGGTCGTCGAGCAGTAGCGACGGCCTCATCGCCAGCGGCGGCGCCTCGATGAGCGGCCGTCGCCTCCAGCTTTCGGCCGCGGCAGCATCCTTTCCGCCGTGCGGGCTTCGTGCATCCAGCAGCGCCTCGGCCTCGACGGCCAGCGCCCGCAGACGCTCGCGCAGGGCTTCCGCCCGCGGCGTCGGCACCAGGCCGCGCGCCGAGCGCACCAGGAGCTTGTCATCGAACATGACACGCGCCTGGGCGAGCATCCTGCTCATGGCTGCGGAGCTCAGCCCCATGCGTGCCGCGGCCTTGCCGACGCTGCCTTCCACCAGCAGGCAGTCCAGCGCGACCAGAAGCCGCAGCCGGCCCAAAGAGGAGGCGGACGCGGCGCCGGCGCCCGGACCCGGATCGCGCCGTCCAATGCGCCCGGCCGCCCCATGCCCTGAAAAATGCCGCTCCGGCGCGCCCCCATGCGCCTGCCCCTCCACGTCCGGAATGCCGGGCGCGGCAGCATTGCCGGCTTGCGTTTTCCGCAATTTGGAATCGTTCTTAAACATGATTATTGACCTCAACTTATCCTGATAAATAAGAGGAGCCGGAAACTCAACTTTTATCGGGGGTAGACAGGAATGGTATCCGGATCAGGCTCGCGCTCTGCCGATCTCGCACAGGGGCAAGATGCCCCTGCCGGGAGGTCGCCGAAGCACAAACGCCTGCGCCCGGCCGCCATGCTCGGCGCGGCGGCCCTGTCGGCCTCCGCGGCCATTCCCTTTGGCGATGCGGCGGCCCAGCAGGCCGGCGAAACCTCGCTGGAGCGCATCGTGGTGACCGCCACCGGCTTCGAGCAGAACGTGACGGATGCCCCGGCCAGCATCACCGTGGTGCCGCGCGAGGAGCTGGAAAAGGGCTCCTACCGCGACCTGACCGACGCCCTGCGCAGCATCCAGGGCGTGACCGTCACCGGCATGGCGAGCGAGCAGGACATCTTCATCCGCGGCCTGCCTGGCTCCTACACGCTCATCCTCGTCGACGGAAAGCGCCAGAACACGCGCGATGCGCGCACCAACGGCAATTCCGGCTTCGAGCAGAGCTTCCTGCCGCCGCTGTCGGCCATCGAGCGCATCGAGGTGGTGCGCGGGCCGATGTCGTCGCTCTACGGCTCCGACGCCATGGGCGGCGTCATCAACATCATCACCCGGAAGGGCGCCGACCGCTGGACCGGCTCCTTCACCGTCGACGGCACGCTGCAGCAGCATTCGCGATACGGCAATTCCGCCCAGGGCTCGTTCTACGCCAGCGGGCCCTTCATCCCCGAATTGCTGAACGTCCAGCTGTGGGGCCGCGGCCTGAAGCGGCAGGAAGACGCAATCGCCACCGGCACGCCGGCATGGAAGGACGTGGATCTGACCGGGCGCCTGACCTTCACGCCCAATGCGGACCACGACATCGTGCTGGAAGCCGGCCGCACGCGGCTGCGCCGCGATTCCACCTACGGCAACACCGTGGCCGAGGCCGGTGGCGATACCTACAACTACAACGACCGCGACCACTGGTCGCTCAGCCACACCGGCCGCTGGGGCTGGACGACGTCGGAAATCTCCATCTCGCAGGAGGTGGCGGAACGGACGAACTTCAACTGGGACAGCGCCAGCTCGGCCTTCTCCGAAAACCTTCGCTCGCCCGAGATCCGCAACACGGTGGTGGACGGCAAGCTCACCACGCCCTTCGAGCTGCTCGGCCGGCACACGCTGGTCACCGGCGGCCAGTTCATCGACGCCGGCCTGACCGACCAGAACCCCGGCCGCCGCACCAACCTGGACGAGAAGTTCGGCATCCACCAGTGGGCGCTCTTTGCCGAGGACGAATGGTGGGTCACGCCGGACCTCGCCTTCACCGGCGGCATCCGCATGGACAACCACGAGATCTACGGCAGCCATTTCAGCCCGCGCGGCTACGCGGTGTGGCACGCCACCGACCAGATCACCTTCAAGGGCGGCATCTCCACCGGCTTCAAGGCGCCGGAAATCCGCACCGTGGCGCCCGGCTACGCCTACACCACCGGCGGCCGCGGCTGCAGCTACGGCCCCAACGGCACCTGCGGCGTCATCATCGGCGACCCCGACATCAAGCCGGAGAAGAGCACCAGCTACGAGGTCAGCGCGCTCTGGGACAACCTTTCCGGGTTCCGCGCCGGCGCCACCTATTTCTACACCGATTTCAAGGACAAGATCTCCAACGCCCTGGTCTACAACGCCGACGGCACCATCGCCCGCTGGAGCGAGGACCCCAACTACCGGCTCTGGTACAGCTACAACATCGACGCGGCGGTGATGCAGGGCGTGGAGCTGACCGCCGACTGGCAGGCCACCGACGCCATCTCGCTGCGCGCCAGCTACACCTATACCGACTCCGAGCAGAAGATCGGCGACTATGCCGGCTTCCCGCTGACGCGCACGCCGGCCCACATGGCCAATATCCGCGCCGACTGGGTCACGCCGGTGGAGGGCCTGAGTGCATGGGCGGCGGCCAACTATCACGGCGCCGAGACCAATGCCGGCCTCCGCATCGGCACCGCCGGCAAGCCGATCTACGACGCGTCCGGCAATGTCGTGGCGCGCAAATACGACCCCTACGCCACGGTGGACCTCGGCCTGACCTACGACTTCAACGAGAACGCCACACTGAACGCCGCCGTCTACAACCTGCTCGACAAGCGCGTCGGCGTCGACGACTTTAACACCGTCGTGGAAGGACGCAGGCTTTGGGTCTCGCTGACGTCCAGATTCTAGCGGGAATCACCCGGCGGCCGGCGCTTCGCCGGCTGCTGGCCGCCGCCGGCCTGGCGCTTGCCGCGCTGGCCGGTCCGGCCGCGGCACAGGAGGGCAGACCGATCGCCACCGGCACGTTCGACATGGTCTCGGCCAGCGGCGTCTCCTACCGCATCTTCACCGCGATGCCGGCTGGCGAAACCTCAGCCACGGGCCTGCCTGTGGTCTACCTGATCGATGGCAACACGACGTTCCCGATCGCCCGCGACGCCATGGCCGGCGATCCGGCCATGCGCGCCGTGCTGGTCGGCATCGGCTATCCGACCGACGACCGTGGCGAGATCGTGGCGCGGCGCTATTTCGACCTGACGCCGCAGACACCCGCCGACCTCATTCCGCTGGCGCCGGGCGCCAGCCCGCCGAAGACGGGCAACCGCGAGGCGTTCCTTTCCTTCATCGAGACCGAGCTGAAGCCGCGCATCGAGCGCGAGTTCCCGGTCGACCGGGCGCGGCAGGCGCTGTTCGGCCATTCGCTCGGCGGCCTGTTTGCGCTGCATGTGCTGTTCACCCGGCCGGAAGCCTTCGAGATCTATGTCGCGGCGGACCCCTCGATCTGGTGGAACGGCCGCTCCATCCTGGTGGAGCAGGCCGACTTCATCGAGAAGCGGCAGCAGAAGGCGGCCGGCCGGAGGCTGCTGATCGAGACCAGCGGAAAGCACGCCATGCGCCCCGGCACCGACGCCGCCGCTGCGGACCGCCTCAAGGCATTGCGCGGCGGGCCGGGCGGGCGCGCCGTCCACGAGGCGCTGGGCGCGGTGCCCGGCCTCGAGCGCGCCTTCCGCGCTTTCCCCGAGGAAAGCCACGGCAGCATGGTTCCGCTCGCCGTCGCCGACGCGCTGCATTTTGCATTGCTCGGACAGGATCCGCCGGCGGCGGGCGGTCCCGCAACGGAACAAGACCCCGATTGACACCGGCCGATTGACCAAGACGGGCGCAAAGCACCGTCACCATCGACATGGAAAGGCAGATCATGATCCCGACAGTCCGCAAATTCACGACCGCGCTCGCCTTCCTCGCCGGCGCGCTGATGCTGGCGGGGGCTCCCGCCCGGGCCGACGACGTCACGGTCAAGCACGCCCAGGGCGAGACCGCCGTGCCGCAGAACCCGGCCAAGGTGCTCGTCTTCGATCTCGGCGCGCTCGACATACTCGACCGGCTCGGCGTCGCGGTGGCCGGCGTGCCGGGCGGCGTCAAGCCCTCCTATCTGAACAAGTACGACGCGGACGGCTATGCCAAGATCGGCACCCTGTTCGAGCCGGACTACGAGGCGGTGAACGCCGCCGAGCCCGACCTCATCGTCGTCGGCGGCCGCTCGGCAGCCAAGTATGGCGAGCTTTCCAGGATCGCGCCGACCATCGACCTCACAGGCGACGCCAAGGACTTCATCGGCTCGGTGGAGCGCAACGTGGAGACGCTCGGCCGCGTCTTCGGCAAGGAGGCGGAAGCCGCAGCCGAGGTCGGGAAGCTCGACGCCTCCGTGGCCGCGCTGAAGCAGAAGACGGCCGGCAAGGGCAAGGGCCTGCTCATCCTCACCACCGGCGGCAAGATCAGCGCCTACGGTCCCGGCTCGCGCTTCGGCGTGCTGCACGACGCGCTCGGCGTCGAGCCGGCGGCGCCCGACCTCAGCATCGGCAATCACGGCCAGCCGGCCTCGTTCGAGCTCATCCTGGAGACCAACCCCGACTGGCTGTTCGTCATCGACCGCGACGCCGCCATCGGCCGCGAGGGCCAGTCGGCCCAGCAATTGCTGGACAACGAGCTGGTGCGGCAGACCACCGCCTGGCAGAAGGGGCAGGTCGTCTATCTCGATCCGGCCAACTGGTATCTGGTGGGCGGCGGGCTGACCGGCCTGCACCAGTCCATCGACCAGATCGAGCAGGCCTTCGACAAGGCGCCCTGATCGGGAAAGGGACGACAAACCGCCTCCGATCTGCTGTAAGCGACCGGCCGGCCGCCCGATCCCCACGGGCGGCCTTCGCCGGTTCACGACAACAGGCTTCCCCCGTGAAAGGTCTCGCCGCAGCCGCCGCCCTCTTCGTGCTCGCGCTGGTCAGCATCTTCGTCGGCGTCAGCGAGGTGTCGCTCGACACGCTGTTCGGCGCCGGCGCGGACGGCCGCGCCGCCCAGATCGTGCTGGCGAGCCGCGTGCCGCGCACGCTGGCCCTGATGCTGGCCGGCATGTCGCTGGCGGTGGCGGGCATGATCATGCAGATGCTGGTGCGCAACCGCTTCGTCGAGCCGTCGACGGCCGGCACCACAGAATCGGCGGGGCTCGGCATCCTCGCCGTCATGCTGGTGGCGCCGCAAATGCCGGTGTTCGGCAAGATGCTGGTGGCCTCGGCCTTCGCCATGGCGGGCACGGCGCTGTTCCTGCGCATCCTGAAGGCCGTGCCGCTGCGCTCGGTACTGGTGGTGCCGCTGATCGGCATCATGCTGGGCGGCGTCATCAATGCGGTGACCACCTTCATCGCCTACCGCTTCGAACTGCTGCAATCGCTGAACGCCTGGACCACGGGCGACTTCTCCGGCGTGCTGCGCGGCCGCTACGAGCTTCTGTGGATCTCGGCGGCGCTGACGGCGCTGGCCTATGCCGCCGCGCACCGCTTCACCGTCGCCGGCCTCGGCGAGGACTTTTCCACCAATCTGGGCCTCAACCACAGGCGCGTGATGGCGCTCGGCCTCGGCATCGTCTCCATGGTCACGGCCGCCGTGACCGTCACCGTCGGCATGATCCCCTTCCTGGGGCTGGTCGTGCCCAATGTCGTCAGCCTGGCGATGGGCGACAACATGCGCCGTTCGCTGCCCTGGGTGGCCGTGCTGGGCGCGGGGCTGGTGCTGGCCTGCGACATCGCCGGGCGGCTGGTGCGCTACCCCTACGAGATCCCGATCGGCACCACCATGGGCGTGGTCGGGAGCGTCCTGTTCCTTCACCTCCTCCTCGGAAGGCAGAGACGGTTTGGCTGAGACCCGAAAGTTCCGGTCGCGCTCCGCCGCGGTGCTGATGCTGCTCGCGATCCTGGCGGCGGCGGCGATGGTGGCCTTCATGACGCTCGGCGTGAAGGGCAAATGGGACTTCGTGCTGCCGTTCCGCGCCACCAAGCTGGCGGCGATGCTGCTGGTCGCCTATGCCATCGCCGTCTCCACCGTCCTGTTCCAGACGATCACCGGCAACCGCATCCTGACGCCCTCCATCATGGGCTTCGACGCGCTCTACATGCTGATCCAGACGGCGGTGGTGTTCCTGTTCGGTGCAGCGCAGTTCGCCGGGGCGGGGCCGGGCGTGATGTTCGCGGTCGAGACCGCCGCCATGGTCGGCTTCTCGGCCGCGCTCTACCGCTGGATGCTGTCGGGCGAGTTGCGCAGCCTGCATCTTCTGATGCTGGTCGGCATCGTCTTCGGGGTGCTGTTCCGCAGCCTGTCGAACCTGATGCAGCGCATGATCGATCCCAACGAGTTCGCCGTGCTGCAGGATCGCTTCTTCGCCAATTTCAACACCATCCACAGCGAGCTTCTGCTGATCGCGGCCGTCGTCGTTCTGGCGGCCTCCCTGGCCGGCTGGCGCC
This sequence comes from Mesorhizobium sp., assembly GCA_035325625.1. Lineage (GTDB taxonomy): Bacteria > Pseudomonadota > Alphaproteobacteria > Rhizobiales > Rhizobiaceae > Mesorhizobium. The sequence goes on from DAOKZN010000014.1 coordinate 19,288, forward strand.
TGTTCCACACATTCGACGTGCTGGCGCTCGGGCGCGAGACGGCGATCAATCTCGGCGTGGCGCACAAGCGCACGGTCACCGCCATACTGGTGCTGGTCACCGTGCTGGTCTCGGTCTCCACGGCGCTGGTCGGGCCCGTCACCTTCTTCGGCCTCCTGGTCGCCAACCTCGCCTATCAGGTCGCCGGCACCTCGCGCCATGCGGTGGTGCTGCCGGTCGCCGTGCTGCTGGCAACGATCTGCCTGGTCGGCGGCCAGCTCGTGCTGGAGCGGGTGTTCTCGTTCAACACCGCACTCTCCATCATCATCGAGTTCCTGGGCGGCATCACCTTCATCGCCCTCATCCTGCGGAGGACCGTGCGTTGATCGAGGCAAGCGGCGTCACCAAGGCCTATGGCGAGACCGTGGTGGTCGATGCAGTGACGCTGACGCTGCCGGCGCGCGGCATCACCTCCATCATCGGCCCCAACGGCGCCGGCAAGTCCACGCTGCTTTCGATGATCAGCCGGCTGCTGCCGATGGATAGCGGCCGCGTGCTGGTCGACGGGCTCGACGTCGCCACCACGCCGGGCGACGTGCTGGCGCGCCGGCTCTCCATCCTGCGTCAGGACAATTCCATCGCCTCGCGGCTCACCGTGCGCGACCTCGTCACCTTCGGCCGCTTTCCCTATTCCAAAGGACGGCCGACGCCGGACGACCGCGGCCATGTCGAGCGCGCCATCGCCTATCTCGGCCTCGAACCGCTTTCCGAACGCTTCCTCGACGAATTGTCGGGCGGCCAGCGCCAGCGCGCCTTCGTCGCCATGGTGCTGTGCCAGGACACCGATTACGTGCTGCTCGACGAGCCGCTCAACAATCTCGACATGAAGCACGCGGTGACGATGATGAAGCTGCTGCGCCGCGCCGCCGACGAGCTGGGCAAGACGGTGGTGCTGGTGCTGCACGACATCAATTTCGCCTCCTGCTATTCCGACCGCATCGTGGCCATGCGCGACGGCAGGGTCGTGCACCAGGGATCGCCGGAAGAGCTGATCCGCACCGACATATTGAAAGACATCTACGACCTCGACATCCGCGTCGAGCTCATGGACGGCAAGCGCATCGGCATCTACTATCGCTGACGACG
>DAOKZN010000015.1:0-18872 GCA_035325625.1 Mesorhizobium sp.
TGCATCGCGATCTTCCTCGCCGCCTCCGCGTCCCTGTACGATCCGGGTCACGTTCATGCCTTCCCGTCCGGGAAAGCGAGCCATGCCATGCACGGAAGCGTCTCCATGGACGGTCCCGGTTGCCGGCATGCAGCTCAATGTGTCGATCGAGCTCCTGGCGGCGACTGCTGTGTCGCCGGCCCGGGATGCAACGTCTGCGGCTCGCTGCCCGCGGCGCTGCTTGCCGAACCCCCGCAAGGCGTGGCTTTCGGCGGAGCCGGTTTTCCGGCGTCTCGACTCGGCGACGTCCGCTTCGAGACGCCGCCGCCCCGACTGTCCGTGACCGCCTGAGCGCGTGAACCGTTCCGGTTCGTGCGCTCCCTTCCGGGTCGGCCTGCATGGCCGCAGTCACGAACATGAGAGCTTTGAGCCATGAAATTGCTATCGAACTACCGATTCAACCCCAGAAGATCGGTTCTGGCCGCACTGGCGCTCGTCGCGTCGGCGGCTTCGGCGGCCGCCGGGCCGATCACCGTGTACAAGACACCCTGGTGCGGCTGCTGCCATGCCTGGGCCGAGGCCGTCGAACGGGCAGGATACAGCGTGGAAACGGTGGATCAGGAGGACCTTTCGCCCGTCAGGAGGCAGGCCGGTGTGCCGGCCGCCATGGAAGGCTGCCACGTCGCCATTGTCGACGGCTATTTCCTGGAAGGCCATGTGCCGCTCGCCGCGATCGGCAAGCTGCTGGCCGAGCGGCCCGACATCGCCGGCATCGCGGTTCCGGGAATGCCTGAGGGGTCGCTCGGCATGGGCGACGATGGGAAGGCCTCCTATGAGGTCCATGCGGTCCCGCGCGATCCGTCAGCCGCCGCCTCGGTCTTCTACCGGGCCGGCGGCTGAAGGCGGGCTCATGAGTGCGCGGCGGGGTCAGTAGCCGCCATAGTAGCGGTCGTCGCAGGGCGCAGTGTAGATGCGCCCGTTCCGATCCTGGTATCGGCACAGTTCTTCGCCGCGCGGCTGCGGGCCGCTGGAGGTGGCGGCGACCGCGCCGAGAAGGGCGCCGGCGCCCGCTCCGATCAGCGTGCTCTTGGTGTCGCGGCCGACGGCCTGCCCGACAAGGGCGCCGCCGGCTGCTCCGAGGGCCGCGCCCGTGCCGGCCCGCTGCTGCTGCTCGGTCTGCGAACAGGCCGCCAGCGCCATGGCAAAGGCCACTGCGGCGGCGGTGGAAATTCTGCGAAAGTTCACGTGCGATCCTCTTCTGTGAGACTGGATGCGAGCACCATAGTCACCGGAGATGAATGGAAGCTGACCGGCAAAGCTTTCCGGTCTGAAGCATGTCTCCCGAAAGCGGGAACCGGTTTCGGGATAGAGACATGCGTAGAATAGACATGCGTAAGATCAAGAGCGTGAAGCGTGCGGAGCCGATCCGAAGGATCGCGACACGCTATTGGGCGGCCGTGCCGCCTCCGGCGCCTACCTCGCCAGCGTTCCCAGCCGTCGGAAACGGTGCGGGCTCATGCCCGTCCAGTTGCGGAAGGCGCGCGAAAATGCCGACAGTTCCGAATATCCCAGGCTCAGGGCGACGTCGGTCAGCGGCATGTCGCTATTCTTCAGGTAGTGCAGCGCAAGCTCCTCGCGGGTGGAACGCAATATGTCGTTGTAGGTGACCCCGAGCTCCTTCAGCTGCCGCTGCAATGTGGCGCTGCTCAGGCCCAGGATGCGCGCTATGTCCTGCACGCCGGGAGTGCGTTCGTTCAGGTGCATCCTGATCTGGTTGCGCAGCACGCCGACGACGTCCTGCGGGTCGCCGGCATAGTCGCGCCGCGAGCGCAGCAGCGCCTCGATGATCGCGAACAGATACGGATCCGGCTCCGGCATCTTGGTGCCGAGCACGTCGCGGCGGAAGGCGAAGGCGTTGGTCGGCCGGCCGAACTCCACGGGCGCGTTGAAATAGCGGGAATGGTCGCTGGCGCCGTCCGGCTTCGGGTGCTCGAAGCGCACCTCGAGCGGCGCCCAGTTCCTGCCCAGCGCATGGCGGAATATGTTGCAGAACATGCCCAGCGACAGTTCCGCGTCCTGGCGGCGGCCCTCGATGCGCGGGTCCGTGATCTGGTAGCTCAGCCAGATGATGTCGCCTTCCGGGACGAAGCTGAACGTCGATTGCCCCTGATGCGCGGGGAAGTAGGCCTCGACGTTGCGCAGCGCTGCGCCCAGCGTGGGCGACGACGTGGCCGCATAGCCGAGAGGTCCCAGTTCCCTGGGCTGGAACTGCTGGCCGAATTCCAGGCCGAAATTGTCGTTTCCGGTCTGCCTGGCCGCCTGCTCGAACAGGGTGCAATATTGATGGAGGTTGAGCTCGTTGGTCGGGCAACCCACGTCCGACATGCGGATCGCAGCGCTGGCGAAGACGGCCTCGGGGCTGCCGCCCTTGACCTGGATCATGTCGATGACGCCGCTTGCCGCCGAGGCCAGTACGGTCGGCGGCGCAAACAGGCGTCCCTCGCCCCCTCCCAGCATTAACGGCTCCTCCTCCGTATCGCCAGCTATGTTGAAAGACTGCGCCGATTATTCACCCGGTTCAGGATTTTGCAAGCCATGCATCCCTGACGGAGAGCGATTCATGCCCTCCGGGGCTTCGAAAGCCGTTTGCCGGCGCTGGCCGGGCGGCGGCCTCCGCACGCGGCATCGGCCATTTGTCAAATTCCGGCGCCCGAGTGTCAAGCCGGACGGTTGAACGGCGCATTACAACTTTGCGCAAGGCTCGCAGAAGTCGTTGCAGGAAACAGCATGAGATGGATGGGAGGTATCCGATGAAGCTTTCGCGCAGAGCATTCAACATGGGCCTGGCAGGCATTGCCGGCGCGGCCGTGGCCGGTCGCGCATCCGGCGCGTTCGCGGCCCGCGAGAACGAACTCAACATATTGTGCTGGGAAGGCTACAACACCGACAATGTTCTCGGGCCCTTCCGGCAGCTTCATGCCGGCGCCCGCGTGCGCGCCGAAAGCGGCACGTCCGACCCCGACATGATAAACCGGCTCCGCGCCGGCGAGATGAACGTCTGGGACGTGCTCAACGTCAACCAGCCCTGGGCGCGGCGCCTGTTTCCCGAAGGCCTGATCAAGCCGCTCAACAAGGAGCGCTTCATGGGCTACTTCGAGAAGATGACGGGCGAGTTCGCCAAGCCCTATCCGCTCGCCTTCTCCGACGCCGGCGACCTGCTCGGCATGCCGCAGCGCTACGGGCCGTTCAGCTTCGTGGTCAACACCGACAAGATCAGCCGCGAGACGGCGGAGGACCAGGGCTGGAAGCTGTTCTTCGATCCGGCCATGAAGGACCGCTACGGCGTCCTCACCTACGGCGACTGGAACATCATGCATCTGTGCCTGGCCGGCGACCTCGATCCGTTCAACGACATGGACGACGCCAAGCGCGAGAAGTTCAAGACCACCGCCGAGACGATCTTCGCCAACGCCAAGCTCCTGACCGACGACCTCGTCGCCATGACCACGGCTCTCATCAACGGCGAGATCGACGCCTATTTCACCGGCGGCACCTATACGGCCTCGCCCGCCCGCTTCGACGGCGCGCTGAACGTGCGCGGCATCACCCCTCGCTCGGGGCCGGTGGACGGCAGGGGCGGCCTGGTCTGGGTCGAGCTCACCTCGCTGATCAACAATCCCGATCCCTCCGGCCTGGCCGAGGAATTCCTGGATTTCGTCCAGCAGCCCGATATCGCCAAGGCAGTCAGCTTCGCCGAAGGCACCTACAATCCCGTCACCCAGATGGGCGACCCGGCGGTCTTCGCCAAATACTCGTCCGAGGAGTTGGAGGCGATCCAGTGGGACAGCCTCGAGGAGGAGCTTTCCCGCGCCGCCCAGTACAACGTCATCAAGGACTACGATGCCCTGAACGCCATCTACACCGCGGCGAAACGGCGCTAGCCGGCCTTGCGGCAGGCGGTCCGCCCTTGCTGTGCGGAGCGCCTGCCGCGGCCATCACATCACCATGACCAAGGAAGGCAGATGTCGGGCGATCCCATTCTGCGGCTCGAAAATATCGTCAAGAGCTTCGGCGGCCTCACGGTGCTGCGCGACATCAGCCTCGACATCGCCGATGGGGAGTTCCTCACCATCGTCGGGCCGTCGGGCAGCGGTAAGACGACCCTGATCCGGCTGCTGGTTGGCATGGACGAGCCCACCTCCGGCGCGATCTGGCTGCGTGACCGGCGCATCGAGCGCGTGCCCGCGAACAAGCGGCCGACCTGCATGGTGTTCCAGTCGCTGGCGCTGTTCCCGCACCGCAGCGTCGGCCAGAACATCGAATTTCCCCTGAAGATCCGCGGGGTTGCCGCCGCAGAGCGCAAGAAGCGGGCGCTGGAGCTGATGGAGCTGCTGCGCCTGCGCGAGGATTACTACGGCAAGAGCGTCGTCCAGATCTCCGGCGGCGAGCGGCAGCGCGTGGCGCTGGCCCGGGCGCTGGCCTTCGACCCCGAGATCCTGTTCTTCGACGAGCCCCTTTCGGCGCTGGACTACCGGCTGCGCAAGACCCTGGAAAAGGAGCTCAAGGACCTGCACGCCCGCACCGGCAAGACCTTCGTCTACATCACCCACTCGCTGGAGGAGGCGATGGTGATGTCGGACCGCATCGCCATCATGCGCGCAGGGCGCTTCGAGCAGATCGCCGTGGCCGACGAGATCTATGCGCGGCCCCGAAGCCGCTTCGTCGCCGAGTTCATGGGCGAGGTCAACCTGTTCGACATCACCGCGACGGTGGACGGCCGCCTGGAAGGGGAGGGCATAGAGATCAACCTGCCTGCCGGCTCCGCTCCCGCCACGGCGGTTCTCGCGCCCGGCGAGAAGGTCACGCTGATGGTGCGGCCGGAATTCGTGCATTTCCTGGAAAACGGCCACGTCAGCGACTTCCACCTCCGCGGCACCGTCCGCGCCGAATACCTTCTCGGCTCGCGCATGCACTACGAGGTGGAGCGCCGGGACGGCTCGCTCGTCACCGTCGAGAAGCTGCGCGAGGACAGGTTCAAGGGCAAGCCGGGCGACGAGGTCGTGCTCGGCTGGGACGTCGAGCATTGCCACATCATCGCGGAGGGGCGGCCGTGAAGAGGCTCGACGGCAAGCTGGGGGCGCTGTGCGCCCTGCCGCTCGGGCTGCTGCTGGCGGCGAGCTTCCTCGCCCCCCTCGTCGTGATCGCCGGCTTTTCCATCATGCCGCAGCGGGTCTTCGACCTCGCCCATATTCCGGACTTTTCAGCCTACGCCGTTTTCTTCAGGCAGGGCTACTACAAGTCGCTGCTGTGGTCGCTCGGCATGGCCTTCATGGCGACCACGATCCTCTTCATCCTGTGCTGGCCGCTGGCCTACGGCATGGCCAAGGTCTTCGGACGTTTCACGCTGTTCCTGACGATAGCCGTGGCGGTGACCCTGTTCGTCTCCGAGAACATCAGGCTGTTCGGCTGGGTGGTGACGCTGATGAAGGGCGGCCTGTTCGACGGCTACCTCAAGGAGCTGACCGGGCTGCGCCTGGAAGGCGCGCTCTACAACGTGCCCATCACCGTCTTCGGGCTGGTCTACGTCTACTTCCCGTTCATGCTGTTCCCGCTCACCCAGGGCATCGCCATGGTTCCCGACGACGCCCGCCAGGCGGCCGCCGACCTGGGCGCTTCCCGCTGGCGCATCCTGTGGGAGATCGACCTGCCGCTGGCGGCGCCCGGCATCATGGTGGGCTCGCTGCTGTGCTTCGTGCTGGCCGCCGGCGCGCTGGCCGAATCCAAGCTTCTCGGTGGCCAGTCGGTCATCGTCATCGCCTCCGAAGTGGAGACCGCCTTCTCCTACGGCCAGAACTGGCCGCTCGGCTCCGCGCTGGCGATGAGCCTGATCCTGGTGATCGGCGCGCTGGCCATCACCACGATCGCGCGCATCGACCTCGACGCGATCATGGGGCGCAAGCGCTGATGAAGACCTCCCGCGCCACCTCGATCGCCCTTGTCTGCTACGGCCTGCTCGTGGTGGCCTTCCTCTATCTGCCGATCGTCTCGGTGGGCTTCGCGTCGGTTTCGAAGGCGCGCTACCTGTCGTTCCCGATCCGGTCCTATACGCTGCAATGGTATGAGAGCGCCGTGGCGAGCGCGACCGTCAGCGAGCTCGTCGCCACCTCGCTGACGATAGCGGCGGTCGTGACGGTGCTGTCCATGGTGCTTGGCTTCCTGGGCGGGCTGGCTTTCGCGCGCTACCAGTGGCGGTATCGCACCCTGTTCCAGAAGCTGGTGCTGCTGCCGATCTTCTTCCCGCAGGCGGTTCTGGGGCTGGCGCTGCTGGTCTGGTTCAACTCGCTCGGCGTGGTGCCGACCTGGAAGACCGCCATCGTGGCGCATCTGGTCTGGATCGCGCCCATCGCCACGCTGATCGTGGCCATCCAGGCCTACAGCTTCGACCCGATGCTGGAAGAGGCGGCGCGCGATCTCGGCGCCTCCACCTGGCAGATCCTCAAGGAACTGACGATCCCGCTGCTCATGCCCGGCGTGGTCAGCGCCGGCCTGTTCGCGTTCCTGCTGAGCTGGGGCAACTTCCCGCTCTCGCTGTTCACCACGGGGGCCGATTCCACGCTGCCGAAATGGCTCTACGCCAAGATGGTCTCGGGCTACTCGCCGCAGGTGCCGGCGCTCGGCATGCTTGCGGTGGCCAGCTCGATCGCCCTCGTGCTCATCGCCATGACCGTTCCGTCGCTGCTGCGCGCCCTGCGGGCGATGCGGGCGGACAAGACCTGACCAATGGGAGGAAGGATATGCTGACGTCGATCAAGGGTAGGAGCGTCATCGTGACCGGCGGCTCGAAAGGCATCGGCCGCGGCATCGCGCGCGTGTTTGCCGCCCAGGGCGCCAAGGTCATGATCGCGGCGCGCGGCAGGGAAGCGGCCGGCGAGGTCGTGGCCGAACTGCGCGCGGCCGGCGGCACCGCCGAGGCGGTCGCCTGCGACGTCGCCGACTGGGATTCCGTGCAGGCCATGGTCGAGGCCACCGCCAAGGCGTTCGGCGGCGTGGACATATTGTGCGCCAACGCCGGCATCTTCCCGCAGGCCAAGATGGTCGACCTGGACCCGGCCGAGTGGGACCGCGTGATGGCCACCAACCTCAAGAGCGCCTTCCTGTCGGTCAAGGCGTGCATCCCCTGGTTCGAGAAGGCCGGCAAGGGCCGCGTCATCCTGACCTCGTCGATCACCGGGCCGGTCACCGGCTATCCCGGCTGGGCGCATTACGGCGCCTCGAAGGCCGGCCAGCTCGGCTTCCTCAAGACCGCGTCCATGGAGCTCGCCCGCTACAACACCACCATCAACGCGGTGATGCCGGGCAACATCGTCACCGAAGGGCTGGAGGGACTGGGGCAGGCCTATCTGGACACCATGGCCGCCTCGATCCCGCTGAAGCGCCTGGGCGCGGTGGAGGACATCGGCAACGCCGCTCTGTTCTTCGCCTCCGACGAGGCGGGCTATATCACCGGCCAGCAGATCATCGTCGACGGCGGCCAGACGCTGCCGGAATCGCTGGAAGCGATCGCCGGGATCTGAACCGGCTGGCGCCGGATAGATAGAGAACACACGACATTCGTGACAGGAGATTGCCGCATGTCGCAAGAGGAGACTCTTGGGTCGTTGCAGAGACTGGTGGAGGCGTCGCTGGGGCGCTGGGACATCCCGGCGGACGCTTCGGCCCGCCTCCTCAACATTTCCGAGAACGCCACCTATCTCGTCGAGGCGCCCGGCGGCTTCCGCTCCATCCTGCGGGTGCATCGCGAGAACTACCATTCGCGCAACGCCATCGCTTCCGAGCTTGCCTGGTCGCACGCGCTGGGCAAGGAGGGCGGCGTGGAGACGCCAGGCTATTTCCTCGGGCGCGACGGCAGCCCGATCCAGACGGGCATCGTCGAGGGGCTGCCGGCGCCGCGGCACATGGTGATGTTCGAGTTCCTGCCTGGCCACGAGCCCGCGCCCGACCACGATCTGGTCGCGCCTTTCAGGCAGCTGGGCGAGATCGCGGCCCGCGCGCATCTGCATTCGTGCTCGTGGCAGCGTCCGCCCGGCTTCGAGCGCATGACCTGGGACGAGAGCACCGTGTTCGGGCCGAAGCCGACCTGGGGCAACTGGCGCGACGGCCCCAACATCGACGCCGCCATCGGCTCCCGGCTCGAACGTCTGGAAGCCACGGTGCAGCGGCGCCTGCGGCGGTTCGGCAAGGAGCCGGACCGCTACGGCCTCATCCATGCCGACATGCGCCTGGCCAATCTTCTCGTCCACGAGAACAGGCCGCGCCTGATCGACTTCGACGATTGCGGCTTCGGCTGGTTCCTCTACGACTTCGCCACCGGCGTCTCCTTCATGGAGGACCATCCGCAGGTTCCGGCGCTCAAGCAGTCCTGGGTGGAAGGCTACCGCACGGTGCGCGCGCTTTCCTCCGAGGAGGAGGCCGAGATCGACACCTTCGTCATGCTGCGCCGCATGGCGCTGCTCGCCTGGATCGGCTCGCATCCCGAGGTCGAGATCGCCAGGGAGCTTGCTCCCGTCTATGCCGAAGGCACGGCCAGGCTCGCGGAAGCCTATTTCGACACGCACGAATGAGCGTCTGCTGTCAATCGGCGCACCGCTGCTGTCAAGCCGCGGGTCGCGATTGTCCCTAAGATGACGCCAGGCTTGCCATCAAGCGCTTACGATCAACGGACGAGACCACGCCGATGAGCCAGGAGAAGCTGGAATTTCTTGAGCGATCTCGGGAGTTTTGGAATCCGGGCAAGACCCAGGACTGGCAGGACATGGGCGTCGATCTCGTCATCGACCGCCGCGAAGCCTACTACCTCTACGACATGGACGGGCGCCGCCTGATCGACGTGCATCTCAACGGCGGCACCTACAATCTCGGCCATCGCCATCCCGAGCTGGTGGAGGTGCTGAAGGCGGGCACCGCCCGCTTCGACATGGGCAACCACCATTTCCCGGCGCTGGCCCGCACGGCGCTGGCCGAGGCGCTGGCGGCCTGCGCGCCGGGCCCCGACTTCAAGTACACGGCCTATGGCTCCGGCGGCGGCGAGGCGATCGACATCGCGCTCAAGACCGCGCGCCACGCCATGCAGAAGAAGAAGATCGTCTCCATCGTCAAGGCCTATCACGGCCATACCGGCCTGGCGCTGAAGACCGGCGACGACCGCTTCTCCAAGCTGTTCCTGTCGGAGGACACCTCCGGCGAGTTCGTCCAGGTGCCGTTCAACGACCTCAACGCCATGGAGGACGCGCTGCGCAAGCGCGACGTGGCCGCCGTCATCATGGAGACCATCCCCGCCACCTACGGCTTCCCGATGCCGCAGGAGGGCTATCTGCCGGGGGTGAAGAAGCTGTGCGAGCGCTACGACGCGCTCTACATCGCCGACGAGGTCCAGACCGGGCTGATGCGCTGCGGCGAGATGTGGGGCTGCATGCGCTACGGCGTGGTGCCCGACATCATGGTCACCGGCAAGGGCATCTCCGGCGGCATGTATCCGATCGCCTGCGTGCTGATCTCCGAAAAATGCGGCGGCTGGCTGAAGCAGGACGGTTTCGGCCACATCTCCACCATGGGCGGCGCCGAGCTCGGCTGCGTGGTGGCCATGAAGACGCTGGAGATCGTGCAGCGGCCGGAAGTGCGCAGCATGGTCAACTTCATCGCCGACTTCCTGCGCGCCGGGCTGGACAGGATCATGGCCGAATACGCCGATTTCTTCATCGGCATCCGCCAGCACGGCGTCGTCATGGGGCTGGAGTTCAACCATCCCCAGGGCGCCAAGCCGGTGATGAAGCACCTCTACCAGAACGGCGTGTGGGCGATCTTCTCCACGCTCGATCCGCGGGTGCTGCAGTTCAAGCCGGGCCTGCTGCTGACCCAGGACGATGCCGAGGACCTGCTCCGGCGGGTCGAGATCGCCATCGACCTGGCGCGCACCGAGATCATGGGCGCACGACGGGTGATCAACTGATGGAACCGCAGATCAGAACGCTCGTGGACATCGCCGGCAGCAAGGCCGACCTGCACGGCCGCGCCGACATGATGCTGGAGCGGGCCCGCTGGGCCGGCCAGATCTTCCAGCGCTACGACCGGCCGGCGACGATGGCGATCGTGGATGCGGTCGCCCGTGCCGCCCACGCCAATGCGGGCAAATATGCCGACTGGGCGGTGGAGGAGACCGGCTTCGGCGTGGCCGCGCACAAGAAGCTGAAGAACGAGCTGTCCTCGACCGGGCTTGTCGATTTCTACCGCAACGACGACTACGTCAATCCGCGCATCGACGCCGATGCCAGGATGGTCAGGATTCCGCGCCCCGCCGGCGTGGTGTTCGCGCTGACCCCCTCCACCAATCCGGTCGCGACGCTGAACTACAAGGTGCTGCTGGCGCTGATGACGCGCAACGCCATCGTCATCAGCCCGCACCCGGCCGCCCGCGCCTGCTGCGTGGATGCCGCCCGCACGCTGATGGCGGCGGCGCTCGAGGCCGGTGCGCCCGACGCCATCATCCAGATCGTGGAGGAGCCGAGCATCCCCTTCATCGAGGAGTTCATGGCCTCGCCCAAGACCTCGGTGATCCTGGCCACCGGCGGCAACGCCGTGGTGCGCGCCGCCTACTCCTCCTCCAACCCGGCCATCGGCGTCGGGCCGGGCAACGCGCCCGTCTATGTCGATCCCTCGGCCGACATCGACAAGGCGGCCAGGCGCATCGTCGACGGCAAGAGCTTCGACAATTCGGTTCTGTGCACCAACGAGAGCGTCGTGCTGACGCTGCCGGAGGTGGACAAGCAGTTGCGGCGCGCCATGCAGGCCGCCGGCGCCTATTTCTGCGAGCCGGAGGAGACGGAAAGGCTGCGCGCGCTGCTGTTCCACCCGCGTGGCTTCAATGTCGCCTGCGTGGGGCGCGACGCCACGCTGATCGCGCAGGACGCCGGCATACGCGTGCCGCGCAACACGCGCATCCTGGTCACGCCCATCGACCAGATCGGCGTGGAGGAGCGGCTTTCCAAGGAAAAGCTGTGCCCGGTCCTCGCCTACCACGTCGCCAAGAACCGTTCCCAGGCGCTCACCCATGCCCGCGCCATCCTGCGCATGACGGGCGCGGGCCATTCGGCTGCCATCCACGCCAACGACCCCGCCGTGGTCATGGCCTACGGAAACGCGGTCGAGGCCTACCGCATCGTGGTCAATTCGCCCTGCAGCCAGGGCGCGGCCGGGTTCGGCACCAATCTGGCCCCCACCTTCACCGTCGGCACAGGCTATTTCGGCCGCAGCTCGATCGGCGAGAATGTCGGGCCCCAGCACCTCGTGCACTGGTCGCGCATCGCCTACAGCACCGACGCCGACGTCAGGTTCGGCAATTTCGACAATGTCGGTCCGCGCTTCGAGGGGCCGCTGCCGACCGCCCCGGCGGACGGCATGCCGGGCAGTGCCGCGCCGCGCCGGCCTGCCGCGCGCGTGGCCGGCGGCTCGTCCGGTTCCGCGCCGTCCGGCGGCTCCGCCCTCTCCGACGCGGCCCGCGACGAATTGCGGCGGCTGATCGCCGAGGAACTCCGCGCCGTGCTCAAGGAACGCTGATCCCATGGCCGAGCTACGCTCCTTCATCTTCATCGACCAGTTGCAGCCGCAGACGCTGGCCTATCTGGCCACCTGGATCAGGGGCTCGCTGCCGCGCCGCGCCATGGCCGCCCAGATCATCGAGGTCGCGCCCGGCCTCGACATCGAGGCCCTCACCGACATCGCCCTGAAGGGAGCAGAGGTCAGCGCCGGCATGCTGGTGGTGGAGCGTCAATACGGCTATCTGGAATTCCATTCCCGCTCCACCGCCGAGGTCAAGGCCGGGGCGGCGGCCGTGCTGTCCGCGCTGGGCGCTTCCGAGGACGACGCCAAGCGGCCGGAGATCCTCGCCTCGCGCGTCGTCACCCGCATCGACCCGCAGCACGCCTTCCTCATCAACCGCAACAAGCTCGGCTCGATGATCGTCGGCGGGGAATCGCTCTACCTGCTGGAATGCCAGCCGGCCTCCTATGCCATCCTCGCCTGCAACGAGGCCGAGAAGGCGGCCAACATCAAGCTGATCGACTATCGCATGATCGGCGCCAGCGGCAGGCTCTACCTGTCCGGCGACGAGGCCGAGATCCGCAACGCCCGCGACGCCGCCGAGGCGGCGCTGCGCGCCCACGGCGCGCGCTAGGAGCGGCCGGATGAACGCCGACATCAGAGCCCTGATCCGGCAGGTGCTGCGCGAGGAGCTTGGAGCCCTGGGCGCGGCGCGGCCCGACGCTGCCCCCCAGGTGCGGCAGGAGACGGTCTCGATCGCTTCCGACGCCGACCTCGCGGCCTTCGTGCGGCGCATCCTCGCGCTCGCGGCCGACGGCCGGGCGCGCGCCGAGATCGAAGGCGGCAGGCACGTGTTCCGGCTGGCCGGTGCGGCAGGCTTCCGCCACGCGCCCGCCGGCGCGGAGGCGTATGAGCGCCCGCTGCCGCGGCCGGGGTCCTCGCCCGTCTCGTTCGAGCGCGGGCTGGTGAACGAGCGCGAGATCCGCGATCTCCCGGCAGGCACGACGGTGGTGCGCGTGGCCAAAACCGTGCGGCTGACGCCGCTGGCGCAGGATGAGGCGCGGCGGCGGGGCATCAAGATCGAAAGGGCAAAGTCATGATCCGCGGGCGTGTAACGGGCCGTGTCTGGTCGTCCAAGGCAATCGAGACCCTGCCCGGCGGGGCGCTGCTGGAGGTCACCACCGAGACGGGCGCCAGCCTGGTGGCCTTCGATCCGCTGGGCTGCGCGCAGGGCGAGGCCGTGCTGGTCACGCAGGGTTCGGTGGCGGCCGCCTACTTCACCAAGGTCCGGGCGCCGATAGACGCCCTCATCATCGGCTCGATCGACGAGACGCAGGAATGACGCCCTTCGAGCCACCTACCGGCAATTCCAATCGCAGACATCATCAGGAGACCCATCATGGCTAATCTGGCAATCGGAATGATAGAGACCCGCGGCTACGTGGCGGCGCTGGCAGGCGCCGACGCCATGGTCAAGGCGGCCAATGTCGAGATCGTCGCCCGCAACGAGGTGGGCGGCGGCCTGGTGTCGGTGGTCATCCGCGGCGACGTCGGCGCCGTGAAGGCCGCCACCGAGGCCGGCTCGGAAGCCGCCAACGCCGTGGGCGAGGTCGTGGCCGTCCATGTCATCCCGCGTCCCCATCAGGACCTGGGCAAGCACTTCACCGCCGCCGTCGCCGCCAAGTAGGGGCGGCGCGTACCGGAGGGAGCCGGTGTTGGCCAGCCGGCCGCGCGCGCCGCTTCGGCGGCGGGCGGCCACGGCGCCAGCCGCCGGGCAATCATACCCGCGGGAGCATCCGACATGACGGAACTACGGGTCTATCTGCCGATCCGCGATTTGCAGCCGCAGTTCGCTGCCTATCTCAGCTCGCCCACCAGGGCGCGCGGCTATCCGCCTTTTGCCGGCCAGCACAGCCTCATCATCGAGGTGGCGCCGGCGCTGTCGATCCACCGCATCGCCGATCTGGCGCTGAAGGCCGCCCCCGACATGGAGCCGGGAATCCTGTACACCGAGCGGCAGTTCGGCCTGCTCGAGCTGCATGCTTCCGACGAGGGGGAACTGGAGGCGGCGGGCCGCGCGATCCTGGACGGCATCGGCGCCCGCCCGCAGGATCAGCTCGCCCCGACCACCCTCTATCACGACATCATCGAGGACCTTTCGGATCAGCACGCCATCATCCTGAACCGCTCGCGCGACGCCTCGATCCTGGTACCCGGCAACAGCCTGCTCATCTTCGAGCTGGCTCCGGCCCTGTTCGCATGCGTGGCGGCCAACGAGGCCGAGCGCGTGGCGCCTGAGGCGGTGATCAACGATGTCCAGATGATCGGCGCCACCGGCCGCATCTTCATGTCCGGCCGCACCTCGGACCTGGTGCGCGCCCGCGACGCCATCATTCGCACGCTGGAGGCGGTGGAGGGCCGGCGCGCTCCGGCAAAGGGATAGGCACCGGACCGGAGGGCATGGGGACCTTCCGGCGGGGTTCATGCAGAGGCGGCCGGGCGTGCCTGTCCGCAAACGGAACATATCAAGGGAGGGCGTTGGGTGGAGCTGGTTGTTTCTGACATCTCCAAACGCTTTGAAGGCGTGGCGGCGGTGAGCGATGTCTCGCTCGCCTGCAAATCCGGCGAGATCGTCGGCCTGATCGGGCCGAACGGCGCCGGCAAGACCACGCTTTTGAACATGATTTCCTCGCTGCTCAACGTGGACAGCGGCACGATCAGACTGGACGGCCGCTCGGTGCACAATATCGGCCCGCGCCATACGGCCATCGCCGGCATCGCCCGCACGTTCCAGAATATCCGCCTGTTTGCGAACCTGACCGTGCGCCAGAACATCGAGGTGGCGTTCACGACGGCGCGGCGGCATCGCGCGGCGGCCCTGGGCACGCTGACCGTGGAGCGGCTGATGGACCAGCTCGGCGTGCGCGAGTTCGCCGACCGCAAGGCCAACGAGCTGGCCTATGGAACGCAGCGCCGCGTCGAGATCGCCCGGGCGCTGGCGCTGGCCCCGAACTTCCTTCTCCTCGACGAGCCGACCGCCGGCATGGTCGAGGGCGAATCGCAGGATCTCGTCGGCGCCATCATGTCCATTCGCGGATGGATGGGCTGCGGCGTGATCGTCATCGACCACGACCTGTCCTTCATCACCAGCGTGTGCGAGCGCGTCTACGTGCTCGACATGGGCCGGCTCGTGGCTTCCGGCCCGCCCTCCGTGCTGCGGGACGATCCCAAGGTCGCGGAGATCTACCTGGGAAGAAAGGCGCGGCAGCATTCCGGCAAGCCCGCCGGCGCAGCACCGCAACAGATCCAATGACAATCAAGCCAATGACAATCGAGAGGGAGACAAGAATGTCCTTGAAAAGACTGAGCAGAAATTTCTTCGCTTCGGTGGCCGTCGCTTCGGTAGCGCTTGCCTTTCCGGTCTCCTCCTTCGCCGCCGATGACATCATCATCGGCCATGTCGCCGCGGCGACGGGCGAGCTCGCCCCCTACGACAGCGTGACCGGCGTGCAATGCATGGTCGACATCGTCAACGACAAGGGCGGCGTTCTGGGCGGGCGCAAGCTGAAGCTGCTGTCGCGCGACATGAAGAGCGACGCCGCGCTTGCCGGCACGGCCGCGCAGGAGCTGATCGACGCTGGCGCCAAGGTGCTGTTCGGGCCGCCGACCGACGACGGCCTGATCCCGGCGGGCCAGATGGCTCTGCCCCATTCCATTCCGGTCATCTCGGTCGGCTCCACCCAGGTCCAGTGGCCGGCCGCCATCCCCGGCATCGCCTACCTGACCGCCTATGGCGACAACGCGTCCGCCGCGGCGGCCGCGCAGTTCGCCGTCAAGCAGGGCTACAAGACCGCGCTGCTGATGATCTCGCACGACATCGGCAGCTATTCGATCGCCACTCCGCGCTTCTTCGGCGAGACCTTCGAGCATCTCGGCGGCAAGGTCGTCGGCGAGCTCAACTGGAACTGGGGGACGAGCGACTATTCGCCCCAGATCACCGAGATCGCCGCCATGAACCCGCGGCCGGACATGATCTTCTCGGCCTTCGTGATGCCGGACGGCGGCGCCTTCATGCGGCAGGCGCAGGCGGCCGGGCTGGACATCCCGGTCTTCGGCACCGACACGTTCGACGACCCCGCCATGCTGACGGCCGCAGGCGCCGGCGGCGCGCTCATGAATTTCGGCTCGCACGGCTTTCCTTCGGACGGCAGCGCGCTGAAGGCCTTCTACGACGAGTGCAGCGCGCGCGGCTTCAAGATCGAGAACGTCTTCTTCGGCCTCGGCGGCGAGGCGGTCGAGATCGTGCGCCAGGCCATAGAGACGGCCGGCTCCGACGATCCCGCCAAGATCAACGAGGCCATCAGCAACATCGAGGACATGAAGGGCATCACCGCCAACTCGATCACCTTCAAGGGGCGCGAGGGCGTGCCGCTGAAGGACATCGTCATCATCCAGGCCAAGGACGGCAAGTTCGAGCTTGCCGACCGCATCCTGCCGGACTGGGTGCCGGAGGGCAATTCGACCTGGAAGCCGGCCAACGCGGCGGAATGATGTGAACGCTCCCATGCTGGAACTGAACTCCGTCTGTGTCGACTACGGCGCCGTCAAGGCGGTCCAGTCCGTCGATCTGCGGGTCGAGGAGGGCGAGGTCGTCGCCCTCCTCGGACCCAACGGGGCGGGCAAGACTTCGCTGATCTCCGCCGTCATGGGCATCGTGCCGGTGTCGTCGGGCACCGTTCGGTTCGAGGGGCAGGACGTCACGCTGGCCTCGCCGGAAGAGAAGGTGCGCAGGGGCGTCGGCATCTCGCCGGAGGGCCGGCGCGTCTTCGCCAACCTGACAGTGGCGGAGAACCTGCAGCTCGGCGCCAGCACCCAGCCCGACAAGGCGGTCCGCGCCGCGCAGCTCGCGAAGTATCTGGAGATGTTTCCCATCCTCAAGGAACGCTACCACCAGAAGGCGGGAACGCTTTCCGGTGGCGAGCAGCAGCAGCTTGCCATCTCCCGCTGCCTCATGTCGGCGCCCCGCATCGTCATGCTGGACGAGCCCTCTCTCGGGCTGGCGCCGGTGATCGTGGAGCGCATCTTCGAACTGATCGCGGAGCTGAAGGCCGCCGGGCTGACGATCCTGCTCGTCGAGCAGAACGCCAGCGAGGCGCTGAACGTGGCCGACCGCGCCTACCTCATGCATTCGGGGCGCCTGCGCTTCGAGGGAAGCGCGCAGGACCTGCTGAACTCCGACGACCTGATGAGCCACTACATGGGCCTGGGAGAGGCGCAATGAAGGTCTTGCCGCCGGCGGGAAGCCGAGGGGATTGCGCATGGAATATCTAGTCCAACAAGTATTGAACGCCCTGAGCATCGGCGGCAACTATGCGCTGCTGGCCCTCGGCCTTGCGATCGTGTTCAGCGTCATCGGGCTGGTGAACTTCGCCTATGGCGAGGTGATCGCGGTGGCCGGCTACGTCATGTTCGCCGTCTTCATGGTCAGCGGCATCGAATATGCCGTCCTGCTGATGCCCGTCGGCGTGCTCGCCGCCATCGGCATATCGGTGGCGCTGGAGCGCGTGGCGTTCCGCCCGGTCCGCTATGCGCCCGCGGCGACCGGCCTGCTGACCGCCTTCGGCGTCAGCATCGTCATCCGCAACTTCTTCGTCACGCTGGTCGCCACCCGCTCCAAGGCGGTGCCGACGCCGCAATGGCTCGGCTACCAGATCGACATCGGCATCGCGCGCATCCAGGTCATCCAGATCCTCGAAACGTCGGTGACGGCCCTGGCGCTGCTGCTCCTGGTCTTCATCCTGCGGCGCACGAATATCGGCCTTGCCATGCGCGCCGCCGCCCGCGATTTCGACATGGTGCGCATGGTCGGCATCAACGCCAACAAGGTGATCGCCGCCGCCTTCGCCGTGTCCGGCTTCCTCGCCGGCCTGGCCGCCATCTTCATCATCGCCCGGCGCGGCGTGGTCGATCCCTTCATGGGCTTCACCCCGGTGCTGAAGGCCTTCGTTGCGGCGGTGCTGGGCGGGTTCGGCTCGCTGCCCGGGGCGGTGGTCGGAGGCTTCCTGCTCGGCGCGCTGGAGGTCTTCTTCCAGATCGTGCTGCCGTCCAGCATAGCCGGCTACCGGGACGCCTTCGTGTTCGTGCTCGTCTCGGTGATTCTCGTGTGGCGGCCGCAGGGCCTGGTGGGCACCAAGCGTCAATTCGGGGACAAGGACGAATGACCGCAATGCTACGTTCCTTCAAGGGTGCCGCGCTCACGGCCCTGCTGCCGGTCGCCATCGCGCTGCTGGTCATCGCCCTCGGCGACGGGGCCCAGGTGCGGATATTGAGCGTGTTCCTGATCAACCTGATCCTGGTGATCGGCCTGCAGATATTCATGGGCAATTCCAACATCGTGAACCTCGGCCACGTCACGTTCATGGGCATTGCGGGCTATGCGGCGGCCATCCTGACCATTCCCGTCAACATCAAGCAGACCATCATCCCCCACGCGCCCTTCGGCCTGGCCACCTTCCAGCTGGGGCCGATAGAAGCCGGAATCGCGGCGATCGTGCTGGCCATGCTGGTGGCGCTGCTGGTGGGCGTGGTGATCACGCGCGAATCGGGAATATCGGCGACGATCCTGACGCTCGCCCTGCTGGTCATCATCCACACCGTGCTCGCCAACTGGGTCGACCTGACCCGCGGCATGCGCGCCCTCTATGGCGTGCCCATGAAGGCCAACGCCTGGGTTCTCCTGGCCGCGGCGGTGCTGGCGATCTTCGTCGGGCGCTGGTTCCGGGATTCGCCCGCGGGCGTCCAATTGCGGGCGAGCGGGGAAAGCCGCATCGCTGCCGAGAGCTCGGGCGTCGACGTGCGGCGGCTGCGGCTGGTGGCATGGGTGCTCGGCTCCGGCGTCGTCGGCCTGGGCGGCGTGCTCTACGTCTATCTGCTCGGCTCGGTTAGCCCGAAGAGCTTCTATTTCGACACCACGCTGCTGACGCTGGCCATGCTGATCCTGGGCGGGATGCACAGCATTTCCGGCGCCGTGGTCGGCGTGATCGTGGTGACGGCGGGCTTCGAGGTCATGCGCTATTTCGAGACCAGCCCGGTGATCTTCGGCGTCAAGCTGCCCGAGTTCCTGGGACTGACCGGCTTCTTCCTCGGGCTCATCATCGTGCTGTCGATGGCCATCCGGCCCAAGGGGCTGGTGGGCACGGACGAGATCGACGAGACTTGGGAAAGGCGGCGCCAGGCGAAGTCCGCGCAGGCATCCGCTTCGCCGGCCGAACATTCCCGGGCATAGGGCGCCGTATCGAACG
>DAOKZN010000016.1:0-17708 GCA_035325625.1 Mesorhizobium sp.
TGTCGAAGGAGGTGTTGTAGCCGTGCACGAACACCATGACGCGGCCGCCGCGCGCCGCGATGTCGGCGTTCAGCGCGGCCTGGAACTTCGGCGCCGTGTCGTAGCCGGTGGCTTCGGAAGCCATGAAATATTTCGAGGGATCGTCCGACTTGCCGCGGCTCTTGCGCTCGATCTGGCCGGTCTGGTGGAGGTTCGGCACGGTGACGTTGACGCGGGCGAAATTGAGCGTGGCCGAGCGCTCGCCCTCGAACACCTTGCCCGGATCGCTGGAGCGCTTGCGCGTCGTGGCGATGAAGATGGCGTGGTTGCCGGCGATGTCGGCGACGGAGGCCGTGACGATGGCGCTGCCGAGCAGCTCCTCCGGCTTGCGGCCGGCACAGCCGGCTACAAGCAGCGCCAGAATGGCAATGAAGATCGTCCTGTAATGCACTTCTGGCCCGTCCCGGATATGCCCTCGCTCCACGCGATCCCGTTGGCCGCGCGGACGAAGCTCTTGCCAGCGGCGAAGTGCGGCGGAAGTAAGTCGGGCGCGATGAAAACGGGCCCCGCTTCGGATTGCGGCGTTCGCACTGTTGCACAAAAGCCGAAATGGCGGCAGGAACCGCCGGGCGCAGTCGAGAAAGGGCATGGGCATGAACAGCTTCGCCGAGAGGGTCTCCGATGCAGCCATGGCCGTGCGCCAGCTCTTCCCCGAGACGCCTCTCCAGCAGAACGACTACCTGTCGAAGAAGTTCGGCGCGCATGTGTTCCTGAAGCGCGAGGACCTGACGCCGGTGCGCTCCTACAAGATACGGGGCGCCTTCAACTTCTTCCGCAAGGCGCTGGCGGCGGGCAACCGGGCGGAACTGTTCGTCTGCGCCTCGGCAGGCAACCATGCGCAGGGCTTCGCCTATGTGTGCCGGCATTTCGGCAAGCGGGGCGTGGTGTTCATGCCGATGACCACGCCGCAGCAGAAGATCGACAAGACCCGGCTGTTCGGCGGCGAGTTCGTCGAGATCCGGCTGGTAGGCGACTTCTTCGACGACAGCTACCGCGCCGCTTTCGAGTTCACCGAGGAGGCCGGCGCGCATATGGTGCCGCCCTTCGACCACAAGGACATCATCGAGGGGCAGGCCACCGTGGGCTGGGAGATCGCCGCCCAGATGCCGGGCGGGCGCACGCCCGACCTGATCGCGCTGCCGGTCGGGGGCGGGGGGCTGGCCGCCGGGATCACCCATTGCTTCGAGGCGTTGGGACAGGAGACGCGCTTCCTGTTCTGCGAGCCGAAAGGCGCGCCGAGCCTGAAGGAAAGCCTTGCCGCCGGCAAGCGCGTCAAGCTCGCCAAGGTGGACAATTTCGTCGACGGCGCGGCGGTGGCCGAGATCGGCCGCGAGCCGTTCCGGCTCCTGAAGGACTTCACGGCCGACAGCGTGCGGCTGATTCCCGAGAACCGGCTCTGCGCCACCATGATCGAGATGCTGAACGTGGAGGGCGTCGTGCTGGAGCCGGCCGGCGCGCTCGCCATCGACGCGCTGAAGGATTTTTCCCGCAAGGAGATCAGGGGCAGGACCATCGTGGCGGTGGTTTCGGGCGGCAATTTCGATTTCGAGCGCCTGCCGGACGTGAAGGAGCGGGCGCTGCGCTTCGAGGGGCTGAAGAAATACTTCGTCATCCGCTTCCCGCAGCGGCCCGGCGCGCTGCGCGACTTCCTCGACATGCTCGGGCCCGACGACGACATCACCCGCTTCGAATATCTGAAGAAATCGGCGCGCAATTTCGGCTCGGTGCTGATCGGCATCGAGACCAGGGATCGGCGCAATTTCGACCTGCTCAAGGCGAATTTCGACGCCGAGGGCGTGCAATATCAGGATATCACCGACAACGACATCCTGGCGGGCCTCATCATCTGAGAGGCCCGGCCAGGATCAGACGCCGGGCTGGCGCGACCAGTGAAAGGCCAGTTCCTCGCGGAAGGCAAAGCGCCTGATGTGGTCTTCCACGACCTTTTCGAGCCGCTCCAGACCGGAATCGTCCTCGGCGTTCACCACGATGTGGAGAGCGGCGGCATCGGCATCGAGAACGGCTTTTCCCGCCGGCAGTTCGATGCTGCCATGGGCGGGATCGAACTCCACCGCGAATTTGTGGGCCCAATGCTTGCAGAGCTGCTGCAAGTAGCGGCTGGCGTGCTCGGTGCCGACATCCGCGCGACTGGTCAGCATGATCTTTTCTCCGGTGGATCGGGGCGGCTCTTTTCCTCGCCGCGCGGTGTCGGCGCGCAGGCGCGGGACGGCTTCGGGCGGGCCTCTACCAGCTTCCGGTATTGGCCATCGAGGCCCATGGCTCGGCCGGCTCCTTGGCGTCGCCCTTCTGCAGAAGCTCGATCGAGATGCCGTCGGGCGAGCGCACGAAGGCCATATGGCCGTCGCGCGGCGGGCGGTTGATGGTCACGCCCGCGTCCATCAGCTTGCGGCAAAGCGCGTAGATGTCGTCCACCTCATAGGCGAGGTGGCCGAAATTGCGCCCGCCCCTATAGTCTTCCGGGTCCCAGTTGTAGGTCAGCTCGACCAGCGGCGCCTTGTCTGCCAGGCCCGCCTTCTCGTCCTCGGACGCCGCCAGGAAGACCAGCGTGTAGCGGCCCTTGTCGTTGTCCATGCGCCGCACCTCCTTGAGGCCGAGCTTGTTGCAATAGAAATCGAGCGAGGCGTCGAGATCGGCGACGCGGACCATGGTGTGCAGATAGCGCATGTTCTTCCTCCGGCCGGAATGTCGCGGGGGAAGATAGGGGCGGCCACCCGCCACGGCAACCCGCCAAGGCCACCCGTCGGGCAAATGCGCGCACGGGAGCAAGCAACGGTCCAGTAGTTCTGAACGATCCGTTAAAAAAGCCCCGGCAGGTCTTGCCTACACCGGAAGCGGCAGTGTTAATCTCATACCAAGAATCAGTGTGCGGCATTTTTGACGAAAGGGGGCGTCTCATGGGGGAAAAGGCCTCTTTGACGGGCCGTGATATGACCGCTGGCGGAGCCATGAAGCAGGACGAAGGCAGCGAGGCCGTCGATCTGGTCGAGGTGTCGGGTGCCATAAAATGGTTCGACGTCGCCAAGGGCTATGGTTTCATCCTTCCAGACGACGGCGTTGTGTCGGGAGACGTGCTTCTCCATGTCACCTGCCTGCGGCGCGACGGGTTCCAGACGGCGCTGGAGGGCGCGCGCGTGGTGTGCCTCGTGCGGCAGGGCGAGCGCGGACTGCAGGCGTTCCGCGTGCTTTCGATGGACACGTCTACCGCCGTGCACCCGGCCGAGATGCAGGAGGCGCGAACCCATGTCACGGTGACGCCCGAAAGCGGGCTGGAGCGGGCGCTGGTCAAGTGGTTCAACCGCACCAAGGGTTTCGGCTTCCTGACGCGGGGCGAGGGCACGGAGGACATTTTCGTGCACATGGAAACCCTGCGCCGCTACGGCATCACGGAACTCCGGCCCGGCCAGGTGGTGCTGGTGCGCTTCGGCCGTGGCGAGAAGGGCCTCATGGCTGCCGAAATTCACCCCGATATGGGAACCCTGCCGGTAGCGCACTGACGGCGCGCCGCGCGGAGCGGCCATGATTGCCATGGCCGTGGACGAGGTTTTGCGCGGACAGGGTTTGCATGGCTTACAAGATTTCTCCGGCCTTATTCAGGGTCTGCATCGCGGCCGTCCTGCTGGCCTTGGCTGCGGGGCTTTTCCCGCGGCAATCGGCATCTGCCGGCGAGCAGGCGATGCTGCTGCCCACCGATCCGGCGCCGCTGGTTGTGGAAACCGCAAGCGGTACGCGCCGCTTTTCCATCGAGATCGCCAGCAGCCCCGCCCAACGCTCGGCAGGGCTGATGTTCCGCCGCACCATGGCGGACGACCACGGCATGCTGTTCGTGTACGAGCGCGTGCAGCAGGCGACCTTCTGGATGAAGAACACGCCCATGGCGCTCGACCTCGTCTTCATCACGCAGGAAGGGCGCATCGCGGCCATAAGGCCGGGCGAGCCGCAGTCCGAAGCCGTCATCTCGCCCGGTGTGCCGGTGCGCTTCGTGCTTGAGCTGAAGGCCGGCACCGCCGCACGCGAGGGCATTGCCGACGGCGATGCGGTCAGGCATCCGGCGATCGCCGCGGCCTCGGGCGCCGAGTGAGAATGGCGCAGGAGGCGGAAATGCAGTTCTTCCACCATGACGGGTTCGAGCTTGCCTTTCTCGACCGGCAGCCGGCGCCGGGTCATGGCGATCCGGTGCTGATGATCCACGGCTTCGCTTCCAGCCACTATGTCAACTGGGTGTCGCCCGGCTGGTTCAAGACGCTCAACGATGCCGGCTACCGGGCGATCGCACTCGACAATCGCGGTCACGGCTCGTCCTCCAAGAGCTACGATCCGGCGGCCTACACGCCGGCCCGGATGGCCTCGGATGCGGCCGCGCTGCTCGATCATCTCGGCATCGGGCGCGCCCATGTCATGGGCTATTCCATGGGCGCGCGTATCTCCGCCTTCCTGGCGCTGTCCGATCCGGACAAGGTGGCGACGCTGGTGTTCGGCGGGCTCGGCATCGGCATGGTGGACGGCGTCGGCGACTGGGACCCGATCGCGGACGCGCTGCTGGCCGAAGACCCTTCGGCCAGCACGCATAGGCGGGCGCGGTCGTTCCGCGCCTTTGCCGACCAGACCCGCAGCGACCGCCGCGCGCTCGCCGCCTGCATCGCCACCTCGCGCGAGCTGCTGAGCGAGGACGACGTGGCGCGCATCGCCCAGCCGACGCTGATAGCCGTCGGCACCAGGGACGACATCGCCGGCTCGGCCGACGAGCTTGCCGCCCTGATGCCCAACGCCGTGGCGTTCCACATCGAGGAGCGCGACCACATGCTGGCGGTGGGCGACAGGAGCTTCAAGCAGCGCGTGCTGCAATTCTACGCCGACAATCCGTTGTAGGCGGTGCGGGCCGAGCGCTGCGGGCCAGCCGGCGGTGCGTTCAGCCGCCGCTTTCCAGCGCGGCCAGCGAGCGGGCCATGTTTTCGCGCGCCTGCCGCTCGAAACGGCTTCTGAACGCCTCCGTGTGGAAGACATGGTGGCGGGCCAGAAAATCCTTCAGCACGGCGGCGCGGCCGGCGCGCCATGCGGTCTCGTCCACCCAGCCATATTCGCGCCGCACCGCCCGCTCGTAGGCATCGAAGGCGGCGGGGGCCGCGCCGAGGATCGAAAGGTCCATGTCGAGGAACAGGGCGGCGTCCTGCGCCGCCGCCCTATCGGGAAAATCCGGCACCCGATGCGTGGCGGTGGCCTCGATCATGGCCGCGATGCGCTCCAGACGCCCGCCTTCCATGCGTCCGCCGAGCTTTTCGCGCGCCAGGTCCGCGCTGCGGGCCTCGTTGTCCTTGGCACGGCTGTCATAGACGGCGTCGTGGAACCAGATCGCGGCCTCGACCGCTTCGGGGTCGGACAGGGCAGGGCGGTATTCGCCAGCCAGTGCCAGCAGCGCCTCGATATGCGAAAGGCCGTGATAGTGCCGGTCTTCCG
Organism: Mesorhizobium sp.; assembly: GCA_035325625.1. Lineage (GTDB taxonomy): Bacteria > Pseudomonadota > Alphaproteobacteria > Rhizobiales > Rhizobiaceae > Mesorhizobium. Next base: position 5,512 of record DAOKZN010000016.1, read on the forward strand.
CCCGGTAGAGCGCGGAAAGCTCGCGCTTCAGGCCGTCGTCCACCAGCGCGACGCTCATCGGCCCGAGAACTCGGGCGTGCGGCGCTCGGCGAAGGCGGCGCGGCCCTCGGCATAGTCGGCGCTGCGGAAGGTCGCCGCGCCCGCTTCGCGCGCGGCCTCGGCATCTGCCGCCTCGCCGCTGAGGACCGCGCGGATCGACAGCTTCGAGGCGCGCACGGAAAGCGGCGCGTTGGCGGCGATGGCCTTGGCGATCGCGGCGGCGCGTGCGTCCAGTTCCTCGTCGGCCACCGCCTCCAGCAGGAAGCCGGCGGCGGCTGCCTCTTCGGCGCCTATCCGCGCGCCGGTGAAGGCAAGGTAGCGTGCCATCTGCGGCCCGGCCGAAAAGACGATGTCCTGCATGGCGTCCTGCGGGTAGGCGAGGCCGAGCTTCGCCGCCGGCACGCAGAACTGCGCGCCGCGGGCGGCCAGGCGGATGTCGGCCGCCGCCGCGAGCCCGAAACCACCGCCGAAGCAGATGCCGCGGATGGCGGCGATGACCGGCAGCCGGCAGGCACGCACCGCCGCGAAGGCGGCGGAATTGGCGGCCTCGTAGTCGCGCGCATTGTCGGCGCCGCGCAGCGTGGCGAACTCGCCGATGTCGGCGCCGGCCGAGAAATTCCCGCCCGCACCGCACAGCACGACGGCACGGACGGCCGGGTCGTCCGACAACGCCTCTAGCTCTGCTGCGAGGCCGACCCACATCTCGTGGGTGATCGCGTTCTTCTTGTGAGGCCGGTTGAGCCGGATTTCGGCAACGCCGTCCGTCACCGCCACGATCAAGGTTTCAGCTTCCATGGTCTGTCGAATTCCCGGGAACCACGTTCATTTGAATCTGCGCTCAGGAAAATTCAGTTCGCTCGCGCTGCAAATTGACTTATATGAGCATCCGGGGAAGGCAAGCCGGAACCGGAGGCAGTCATGAACACCATCACTCTCGCCCGTCAAGGCGCATTGAAGCCTGTGGATCCGATCTGGCGCTCCGTTCGCGAGGAGGCTGAGGAGGCCGTGGCGCGCGACCCGCTGCTGGCCGCCTTCCTCTATGCCACCGTCCTCAACCAGGAGAGCCTGGAGGACGCGGTCATCCACCGGCTGGCCGAGCGCCTTGCGCATCAGGACCTTGGCGCCGACCTGATCCGGCAGACCTTCAAGGCGATGCTGGCCGACGAGCCCGACTGGTCGGCGGTCGTGCGCGTCGACATCCAGGCTTATTACGATCGCGATCCGGCCTGCGACCGTTTCATCATGCCGGTGCTTTATTTCAAGGGTTTCCATGCCATCCAGACGCACCGTCTGGCGCATTGGCTGTGGAACAGCGGCCGGCAGGACTTCGCGCTCTATCTGCAAAGCCGCTCCTCCTCCGTCTTCCAGACCGACATCAACCCGGCCGCCAGGATCGGCAAGGGCATCTTCCTTGACCACGCCACCGGGCTGGTGGTGGGGCAGACGGCGGTGATCGACGACGACGTGTCGATCCTGCACGGAGTGACACTGGGCGGCACGGGCAAGGCGGGCGGCGACCGCCATCCGAAGATCCGCCACGGCGTGCTGATCGGCGCCGGCGCCAAGATACTGGGCAATATCGAGATCGGGCATTGCTCGAAGATCGCGGCGGGATCGGTGGGTTTGTCGCCCCTTACTCCCAACAAGACCGTCGCCGGCGGGCCCGCCGCCCTCGTGGGCGAGACGGGCTGCGAGCAGCCGTCGCGCCAGATGGACCAGCTTCTGCCGGCGCCCTCGGCCGAGCATCCCCTCAGCTACGACATCTGACCGGTGCCCGGCTGGCGTGAGCGTCGGCCCGCTGCTCGGGGGCGTTTCGTTTGCGGCTTGCCTTTACACGGCCGGCCCCGGCATGCCAGAAGCGCGGTTCCAACGCAAAGCACGGCCGTATCCGGAGACAGTCTGTTGAAGCCCGACGAAATCAGAAAACTCGACGCCTATTTCAAGCGCGTCTTCCAGAATCCGAGCCTGCAGGTGAAGGCGCGCCCCCGCAAGGACGATTCGGCGGAAGTCTATGTGGGCGACGAATTCCTCGGCATCGTCTTCAAGGACGAGGACGACGGCGACTATAACTTCTCCATGGCCATTCTGGACGTGGATCTGGGCTGATCGTGCCCCCACAGGGCGCCGTGCGTCATTGCGGAGCGGCGCCCGTCTTGACGATGCGGGCGACCTTGGCGGCGACGGCCGCATCCAATGCCTGCCAGTCGGCCAGCAACTGCCTCGGGAAGCGGTAGGTGAGGCTGAGGCGCTCGCCCACCAGCAGATCGCGCTCGCAGGGCGCCAGCGACTGCTCCGCGCCGGCTCCCGAAAGGCAGCGGGCGACGAAGGGCGCCTCGCCCCCCGGCCGATGGGCCACCGCCAGCGTCTCGTTCAGGTAGCCGGATTTTTCCGTGAAATCGTAGATCGTCGTGCCGCCCGGCCCGGGCGTGCCCGGCTGCACGATCAGGGCGCTGTAGATCGGCGCGAAACGGTCGCTCATGCCGCGCGACATGATCTGGTCCTCGAACGACAGGAAGACGATGTTCCTGCCCGCCCCGGTGCGGTTGAAGTCGGCGCGCGCCGCCGCGCTGTAGCCGTCCATCTCGGGATAGCGCAGATAAAGGTCGAGGCGGCCGGCGACGCCGTCGTGGCGCGCGCGCTCGAAACGGATGGTGTTGGCGGGCACCTGAATGACGTTGTTGCCGATGACGATCTCGCGCAGGCTGGCGTCTTCCGTGTGCCCGCCCATGGCGATCGAATGGCCGAACCACTTGCCGGCGAGGCTGATGGCCGCCGAAAGCACGGCCATCGCCGCAAAGGCGAAGAACACCTTGCGCATCAGATTCGAATCGACGACGCGGAAATCCGCGGCTTCGACAGCGGTTTGGCTTCCCATTGTGCTTCCTGTGGCGGCCTCGCCGATGCGGCCGGTTCCGGATGCGACTGTGCGGCCTCATGGTAAACGCACGGTAAAGACCGCGCTGCCGGCGTTGCATCCTCGCGGGCCGGCCCCTACAACGGCTGCGGCAAAGTAGCTAGACCGCCGGGGAGAAAAGATGCCGATCTATGCGATTGACGACAAGTCGCCGCGCTTCGAGGATGCCGGCAGCAACTGGATCGCACCCGATGCCGTGCTGATCGGCGACCTTCTGATCGGCCGCAATGCCGGCCTCTGGTTCGGGGCGGTGCTGCGCGGCGACAACGAGCCGATCGCCATCGGCGAGGACACCAATATCCAGGAGCACACGGTCATCCATACCGACCCGGGATTTCCGGTCACGATCGGCAAGGGCTGCACCGTCGGCCACCGCGCCATGCTGCATGGCTGCACCATCGGCGACAACAGCCTGATCGGCATGGGCGCCATCGTGCTGAACGGCGCGCGCATCGGCCGGAACTCGCTGGTCGGCGCCGGCGCGCTGGTCACGGAAGGCAAGGAGTTTCCCGACAATTCGCTGATCGTCGGCTCGCCGGCGCGCGTGGTGCGCACCCTGAACGAGGCGGCGGTGGAGCGGCTGCGCGCCTCGGCGGCGCACTATGTGGCCAACGCCGCCCGCTTCAAGCGCGGATTGAAACCGGCCTGAGCGCACTCATTTTTCGGGCCGTCCGCAAAATGAGCGGAGCCGGCCCGGGGACGGGGCCGGCTCCTTGACCCGGTCGTTGGGGACGGGGAGGGTGGGGACTCGACCGGGTTTCCCGTTTCCGTCCGGCGGCTCGCGCTACCGGACGCTGGCGACCGCATCGGCGCGGCCGTCATTGATCGTGACCCAGGCGCCTGAATTCGTCTGCGACTGCCGCTTGAGATAGGTGTAGGGCGTATCGGTCCAGGCCAGCACGCGCGGCTCCAGATTGTCGAGGATGAACTCGCCCATGCTGGTGCGCACGGTCAGCACCGCGTGGCCGTCGCCGTTGGGCTGGCGCACCACGGTAATCAGCAGGTTGCCCGCCGGCACGCCCGCCCGCATGAGCTTGCGGCGCTTCTCCAGCACGTAGTCCTCGCAGTCGCCATAGCCGCTGTCGGGATAGGACCAGACCTCTTCCTTGCCCCACATCTCCATGTCGGTGCGCGGCTGCACCGCGGTGTTGACCGAATTGTTGATCGCGACGATCTGCGCCCACAGCTTGCGGGTCAGGTCGATCGGCGCCTGTTTCGCCGTCGTCTGCTTGCATTCCTGCGGCAGGCGCTGGCAGAATTCGTAGTGGCCCACCGGCTGGGTCGTGCGGCCGCCCGTCTCCATGAAGCTGCCGCCCGCCTGCGCGGTTCCCCATCCGCTCAGTTGCATGGCCGCAGCCAACAGCAGCAGCTTGCCCCAAGTCTTGTGCATTGTTGTTGTCTCCCCGTTCAAGGAGACAATGGCATGGCCGGCTTTATTTGACGCAAAAGCGCGACAGAGATATTAAGTAAAACGCAGAGAGACTTCGTCTAAAGCTTGAATAGAATAAATATAAAATGCTTCGGAAATCTGCGAAGAATTTTTAACCATGGCCGGCATGGGCGGCAGGAGATCGGCTCGGACGCAAACGAAAACCGGCCCTGCCGGGCCGGTCGAAACTGTCATGCGGCAGAGGCGCGAGTTCAGGAGCGCGGCTGGTTGAACTCGGAATCGAGCGTTTCCGGCCGCTGGATGACGGCGAATTCGATGGCGACGCCGTCCTCGAAGTGGCGCACCACCTGGCCGCGCATGGTGCCCAGAACCACCTGCACGCCGATGGCCGGCTTGACTTCGATCTCCACGGCCGCGCCCGACAGCGACAGGTCGATGATGCGGCACTGATACTGGCGCCCGTCGGTCAGTTGCAGCACGCTCATGGGGTTGCGCGGCGCCACGCGCTCGTGGCGGCGGTCTTCGGGCAGGTCCAGCTCGTGCTTGTTGGCCAGCCAGGTGAGCTGTGCGGCGAGCTTGTCCTTCTTGCGCTCCGAGGCGATGACGGTCATGGCGAAACCGTCCTGCAAGGTGCGCGTCACCACGCCCTCGATGCGGCCGATATGGTCTATGTAGGCGATCACCTTTTCGCCGGGCTCGCCGACGCGGTCGGTGCGCAGCGCCACGTTGCCGGGGGACATGTCGATGACCTGGCACGGATGCTCGGTCCGGTCCTCCAGCATGAAGCGGCCGTAGATCTTTACACGTACCCGCTGAAAGGCACGCCTTTCAACGTTTGACGGCGCGTGATCGAACGCCGCTAGCCTCATTGCCTGCACCCCGTTGGCATTTCCGCGCGCACGCTTGGAATTTCTTCCGGAAACTACGGCAAGAGAGGTTAACAAATAGGGAAAAGCAGCGCAGCGATGCGCTATTCGTCGCGGCCGCCCTCGAGCACGACCAGATGGCGCACCCGGCGGGCGCGGCCGAACTCCGAAATGGTCTCGGGCACGCCCAGTTCGGCCGGGGCGAGCGAAGGCACCGGGATTTCCGGCCTGTTCCTCAGGAACATGGGCTCGGCGTCGGGATCGATGACGCGGATGGTGTCGATCAGTGCGTCCGCGATCGGGTCGGCGCCGAGCCAGAACGGCTTCGCGGCGGGCGAAATCGCGCCCAGGCAGCGCGGATGGTTCGCGCCGCCGTCCAGCGGCAATGCCAGAAGCTCGAACCTGTTGGAGCGTCCGGCGCGGCTGAACCCTTCATAGGCGATGAGCACCACCGACTTCTGCTGGAAGACGCCGTGAACCAGCCGGGCGACCAGCGTCTGGTCGCGCGCGCGCCAGAGGGAAGGGAAGGAAAAGCCCTTCAACTCGCGGCCGTAGACGGCACACAGGCGGGTGCCGGCGAGGCGGAACACGGCTTCGCCGCGCGTGTCCTTTTCCAGGATGAAGGTGTCGGCAAGCAGGCTCTTGATGTCGGCCGGCTCGACCTCGGTGCGCCGCGGGGCGGGGCGCCCATCGCGCAGCCGGTTCCAATATTGGAACAGTGCGATCGATCCGTCGAGTTTCATTTATGACCCGCTCCACGCGTTCCGCCGTCTGATGTGCCATCGGTGAACAGAAGGGCGCCTTCCGGCGACCTACATGCGGTGCGCAGCAGGTTGCGTGCCAGCCTGGATAGGAATTGTTAACCGATCGGGGCCGTTAAGGTTAACAAAGGGTTTACGTTGCCTTTTGCCATGCTCCATGGGAGATTGATTTCACTCCAGTTTTCGCTTCGGCGTCGTGGCGCCTCGGCCTACAGGTATCGGGGAGCAAGGGGGCTCGGCCGGCCGCCCAGGGATAAACTCCTGGGCGGCTTTCTTTTGATTCGGGCCGCGATTCGCCGTTTGTGAATCGTCCGCGCCTGCCTTACATGCCGGCAATCGGCAAATCGGACCCGGAGCGATAATGAACAGCAGACCGGCAGGCGGCGAACCGGCGAAGCCGGACGCGATCGAGCAGGGCGGACCGGCGTTTCCGACGCGCCGCGAGCCGGTGTTCAACATGCCGGCGGTGGTGCTGGGCATCATCGCGCTGTGCGTCGGCGTGCATCTGGTGCGCAGCTACTGGCTCACGGCCGACGAGGATTTCGCCGTGCTGATCCGCGCGGCCTTCATTCCCATTCGCTATTCGGGGCGGTTCGAGATGGATGTATGGGCTCTCACCAGCCCGTTCACCTACACCTTCCTGCACGGCGGCGTCACGCATCTGGCGGTCAACATGGTGTGGCTGGCGGCGTTCGGCTCGCCGCTGGCGAACCGTTTCGGCGCGCTGCGGTTCTCGCTGTTCTTCGCGGCGACGGGGCTGGCCGCCGCCTTCTTCTTCTGGGCGATCCATCCGCTGGGGCAGGCGCCGCTGGTGGGGGCCTCGGGCTCGATCTCGGGCATGATGGGGGCGGCGGCGCGCTTCGGCTTCCAGATCGACCGCAGCAGCGGACAGGCGGCGTTCGCGGGAGCCCCGCTGCCGTTTTCACAGGTGTTGCGCTCGCGCGCCGTGGTCGCCTTCCTCGGCGTGTGGATGGTCATCAACCTGGTCACCGGGCTGGCCGGCTTCGCGCCGGGCGTGGACGACCAGATCGCCTGGGAAGCGCATATAGGCGGCTTCCTGGCCGGTTTCTTCGGGCTGCGCCTTTTCGACAGGGGCCGGACCGGAACCACCTCTTCAACCACTTGAAATGCAACCAAGCACGGCGCACCATGTTCAAGGAAATGTGAGCGCCGGAGAAGGCAGGCTCCGGCTGCAATGCAGAGGAGGACGCCATGACGGTCAAGGCAATTCTTGCGGCTAAGGGGCACGAGGTAGTCACGCTCGGCCCGAACGAGAAGCTCTCCGAGGCCATTCGCATCCTCTCCGAACGCCGGATCGGCGCGCTCGTGGTCACCAATGGCGACCGCAAGATCGTCGGCATCCTTTCCGAGCGCGACATCGTGCGGGTGGTCGCCAAGGAGGGCGCGGCGGCGCTGGACATGACCGTCCGCGCGGCAATGACGCCCAAGGTCAAGATCTGCAACGAGAACCACACGGTCAACGAGATCATGGAGATCATGACCTCGGGCCGCTTCCGTCACCTTCCGGTGGAGAAGGACGGGCTGCTCGACGGCATCGTCTCCATCGGCGACGTGGTCAAGCGCCGCATCGAGATGATCGAGCGCGAGGCGGAGGAGATCAAGGCCTATATCGCCACCGCATGAGGCTGTCTCCCGGAAGCGGAAACCGCTTCCGGGAGACATGCGTTAGCCTTCCCCGAATACCCGGCGGAAGATCGTGTCGACGTGCTTGGTGTGGTAACCGAGGTCGAACTTCTCGCGGATCTGCTCTTCGGAGAGGGCGGCGGTCACGTCCTTGTCGGCCAGCAGTTCCTCGAGGAAGTCCTTGCCTTCCTCCCACACCTTCATGGCGTTGCGCTGCACCAGCCGATAGGCGTCCTCGCGGGAGACGCCGGCCTGCGTCAGCGCCAAAAGCACGCGCTGCGAATGCACCAGCCCACGGAACTTGTTGAGGTTCTTCAGCATGTTGTCCGGGTAGACGACCAGCTTGTCGATCACGCCGGTCAGCCGCGCAAGGGCGAAGTCAAGCGTCACCGTGGCGTCCGGCCCGATCATGCGCTCCACCGAGGAGTGGGAGATGTCGCGCTCGTGCCACAGCGCCACGTTCTCCATGGCCGGGAAGGCATAGGAGCGCACCATGCGGGCAAGGCCCGTGAGGTTTTCCGTCAACACCGGGTTGCGCTTGTGCGGCATGGCCGAGGAGCCCTTTTGGCCGGGCGAGAAATATTCCTCCGCCTCCAGCACCTCGGTGCGCTGGAGATGGCGGATCTCGATGGCCAGCCGCTCGATGGAGGAGGCGATGACGCCGAGCGTGGCGAAGAACATCGCATGGCGGTCGCGCGGGATGACCTGCGTCGAGACCGGTTCCGGCTTCAGGCCGAGCTTTTCCGCGACATGCTCCTCCACATAGGGGTCGATGTTGGCGAAGGTGCCGACCGCGCCGGAAATGGCGCAGGTGGCGATGTCCTCGCGCGCATGCACCAGCCGCTCGCGGGCACGGGAAAATTCGGCATAGGCTTCCGCCAGCTTGACGCCGAAGGTGGTCGGCTCGGCATGGATGCCGTGGCTGCGGCCGATGGTGACGGTGTCCTTGTGCTCGAAGGCGCGCCGCTTCAGCGCCGCCAGCAGCGCGTCGATGTCGGCGAGCAGGATGTCGGAGGCGCGGGAAAGCTGCACGGCAAGGCAGGTGTCCAGCACGTCGGACGAGGTCATGCCCTGATGGATGAAGCGGGCGTCCGGACCGACGAATTCGGCGAGATGGGTGAGGAAGGCGATGACGTCGTGCTTCGTCACCCGTTCGATCTCGTCGACGCGCTCCACGTCGAACCTGGCGGCGCCGCCCTTTTCCCAGATCGTCTTCGCGGCTTCCTTGGGAATCACACCCAGCTCGGCCAGGGCATCGCAGGCATATGCCTCGATCTCGAACCAGATGCGGAAGCGGGTCTCGGGCGACCAGATGGCGACCATTTCCGGGCGGGAGTAGCGAGGGATCATCTATCGGTCCTGACGTAGGGAAGAGTTCGCCGCCTCCTAACAGAGCGGGCACGAATGCTCAACGCGCGCGCCGCGCAAACCAGAGGCTGGCGGCAAAAAGCGCGATGAAGCCGCCTGGAAAATAGAGCCGGACGCCGAGAACGGCAAACTGGTAGAGGGCCGCGGCCGAGGTGAATGCGAACTCGATCGCCCACAATTTGGTGAAGGCCGGCGCGTGCCATTGCGCGTAATAGAGCCGGTATTGCAGCGCATAAAGCCCGCCGGTCAGGCCCAGGGTCGCCGCGACAAGGCTGACGAAGGCGGCGGCGAAGGCGGCTTCCGCGCGCCGCTGCGGCACAAGCAGCCGGGCCGCAAACAGCGCGAGGGGAAAGGCGAGAGCCCCGCCGGCGGCAAACAGCAGCACGATGCCGCCGATCCGGTGCGGTGTCTGCCAGCCGCCGCAGAAGAGACCGAGAAGCGCGCTCGCGGCGGTCGCCAGCGCCCACAGGACAGCCCCGCCAAGCGCGTGGTGCAGCGGCGGCAGGGCATGTGTCAGGCGCGCTTTCACCCGGCGTTTTTCGGGCATGGTCCGGCTTTTTGCAAGCCGCATGCATCCAATTCGGCCGTCCCCCGTTTCTCGGCGGTCAAACGGAGAACAGCCATGAGCGACACAACCCGAATTCGCGAGCACATGGAAGTCATCGGCGCCGACGGCGTGCATGTCGGCACGGTCGACGGGATCGAGGGGGCGCGCATCAAGCTCACCAAGGCCGACAGCGGGCAGGGCTCCCACAAGGGGCATCACCACTACATTCCGCTGAGCCTCGTCGCCGAGGTGGAGGGCGACAAGGTCCGCCTGTCGGCCAATTCCGACGTGGCTGCCGAAATGTTCGAGGAGGAGAAGTCCGACCCGACGTGACGCCGCTCAGGGCTTTTCCGAGGCCCAGGTCGGCACGAGATCTCCGGGAGCAGGCGTGGCGGCGAAGACGCCGCGGCTGATGGCGCGCGCCATGGTGGCGCCGGCAGCCGCGAACAGGTCGATCGTCTCGTCGGGCGAAGGCACGATGCCGCTTTTCCCCGTTGCCAGCGCGAAGACGAGGTCGCCGTCCATCGGTGTGTGCGCGGGCCAGATGGCGCGGGCAAAGCCGTCATGGGCCGATATGGCCAGCCGCTTGGCGGCCGCCTTGGTCAGCACCGCGTCGGTGGCGATCACGGCGATGGTGGTGTTGGCGCCGGCGGTGGCATCGCGGAACTTGAGCCGCAGTCCTGTCGCCTCGGCCGGCATCGGGTCGGGCAGGCCGAGGCCGCCGAACTCGTCGCCGATCTCGAAGGGCGCGGCCCAGAAATGGCGCGTGCCGGCGATCGTCGCCGAGCCGACCGGATTGACGGCGACCAGCGCGCCCAGGGTGATGCCGCTGGGCAGGAGCGTGGAGGCCGAGCCGAGGCCGCCCTTCCAGACGGCCGTGGTCGCGCCGGCGCCGGCGCCTGCGGTGCCGATCGAAAAATCGGTCGCGGCCGCCTCGACCGCCGCGTAGCCCAGCTCGCGATAGGGCGGGTAGCGGCCCCAGTCCTTGTCGCCGCCGTTGAGCAGGTCGAACAGGATGGCCGCCGGCACGATCGGGATGTACTGGCCGCGCACCTCGAAGCCGACGCCGCGCTCGCGCAGCGCCGCCTGCACGCCGGAGGCGGCGTCTAGGCCGAAGGCGGAGCCGCCGCCGAGCACCAGCGCGTTGATGGCCTCGACCGAATTGTGCGGCTCCAGCAGGTCGGTTTCGCGCGTGCCGGGCGCGCCGCCCAGAACCTGCACGGCGGCCACGGCGGGGTCGTCGCAGAGCACTGCGGTGACGCCGGATTTCAGCCTGGCGTCGTCGGCATTGCCCACCTTGAGCCCCGCCACGTCGGTGATGAGGTTGCGCGGCCCGGTTTTGAACATCATTGACCTTCCATCGGGATGAACCGCGCCCCGTCGAAGCGGAACATGCGGTAGGGGTTTTGCGCAAGGTCGCCCTTGGCGTCGAAGCGGATCGGGCCGATTGCCGTGGCAAAATCGCGACCCGCCAGTTCCTGCTCCAGCGGCCTGCCCGAGCTTTCGGCGGCAGACGAGGCGGCTCTGGCAATCTCCACGGCGGCAAAGGCCGGCAGCGCATAGCCTTCCGGCCGCACCCGGGCCGCAGCGAAGGCATCCAGCGCCTCGCGGTGGGCGACATCGGCCCATTCGGGCAGCGCGATCATCAGCGTGCCCGCTGCATAGGGCACCGGCCCAGGGGGCGCGCGCAGGGCCTCGCCGCCGGCGAAGACCATGCCGGCATCGAGCTTTTGCGCATCGCGGGCCATGATGGCGACATCCTCGCCGTCGCCGCCTGCAAGGACATGCGTGGCGCCAGCCTTCTTCAGGCGGCCGATCAGCCCGATCTGGTTGTCCAGTTCGGGGCGGTAGGTGTCGGTGAATACCGGCTTCAGCGCCGCCTGCGCGGCGGCTGCGCGAAAGCTCTCGGCCAGTTCCCGCCCATAGATGGTGCCGTCGTCGACGATGGCGAACAGGTCGTCGCGCCAGGCTTTCGTGAGCATGGCCGCGACCGCGCTGCGCTCGGCGTCGCCGCGCGGCGCCAGCCGGAAGACGGGCCAGCCGGTCTTGTCGCGCCGGTCGGTGAGGCTGTCGGTGCGCACGCCCACCGTTATGACGGGAATGCCGGCCTCCTTCAGCACCGGCAGCGCCGCCTCGATCGCTTCCATGCACAGGAAGCCGACGACGATATCGACCTTCTCCTCGGCGAACTGCCGGGCGGCCTGCGCGCCGCCGTCCCCAGTGCAGGCGTCGTCCGCCGTCACCAGCCGAAGGCCGCTCGTTCCGGCCGCCACGCGAGCGCCGGCCGCCACCTGCCGCCCGAGCAACGCCGAGGCTCCCGACAGCGGCGCGGCGACGCCTATGGCCGGCGCTTCCGCGGCCGCTGCGCCGGTGCAGGCCAGCAGCGCCGCGAGGACGGCGAGCGATGGGGCGGTGATTCGCATCGGCGCGAAAAGGTCCTCCTGCGGCGCGGTTGCCGCCCAAGACCTAAAGCGTGGCCGTTTCGCGCGCAACACGCGAATTTTTGCGTGCCTTTCAGGCACTTCGCCAACCGGCGGGTTCTGCGTGGCCGTATTGTGAGGCAGAATATGCGTCCATATATAGCGGTGTATCCACCGGGAAAGATCATCGTGTTGAAGAAGAACGACGTCGAGCCGCAGGCCTATCGCGATGCGATGGCGCATTTCGC
>DAOKZN010000017.1:0-10236 GCA_035325625.1 Mesorhizobium sp.
CCGGGACAAGGCGCTGGCATGGCCGCGCCAGGCGCTGTTTTCGCCGCTCGGCATGGAAAGCGCCGTGCTGGAGACGGACGAGCACGGCACCTATGTCGGCTCTTCCTATCTCTACGCCACGGCGCGCGACTGGGCGCGCTTCGGCCAGTTCCTGCTGCAGGACGGGGTCTGGAACGGCAACGCGATCCTGCCGGAAGGCTTCGTCGCCTGGATGCGCGAGCCGGCGCCGGCCTCCAACGGCGTCTATGCGCAGGGGCAACTGTGGATCGAGGCGCCGGGCGACGAGGGCAGCCCGGGCGCCGGCGTGGCCGCGGGCCTGCCGAAGGACATTTTCTGGCTGGAAGGCCATGACGGCCAGACGGTGGCGGTCATCCCCTCGCGGCAGATGGTGGTGGTGCGCATGGGGCTGACGCCCGGCAAGCTGGGCTACCGGCCGCAGAAGCTGGTGCGTGCGCTGCTGGAGGCGCTTCCGCAGCAATAGCGGAAGGCGCTGTCTGCCACAGGCCAGTCGGCAAGAAGCCGGGGGCCGGGCAGCCGGCCGGCGGTGTTACAGGGCGAAACGCAATGTTACGAAACCGGCTCCGCCGCGCCGCGTTCCTGCTGCGACCGCCCGCCTGATCGTTCGCATTGGGGGGTGCTTTGCGAAGGAGAGATGTCATGAGGAAATTCGTCCTTGCCTCGGTTTCGGCTCTGGCCCTGTTCGGCGTTGCCGCATGCAGCGACAGCAGCCAGGACAGCACGACCACACAGAGCACGACGCCGCCGCCCGCCGACCAGCCGATGACGCCGGCCCCGCAGGCCAACCCGCCCGCTGATACCGGCACCGGCAACTCGACGATGCAGCCGGCGCAGCCGGCCAACCCCGCTCCGGCGCAGTAGGCGCAGGGGTTCTCGATATTCGAGACGTGAAGGCCGGGTCCGCCCGGCCTTTTTTCGTGGCAGCCCGCCTGCCTCCGGTCATCGGATTCTTTCGAAAAACCGAATTCCCCTTTTCTGCCCGATGCTCTACAAGGCCGCATGTCGATTTGGGATCGCATTGGAGATTTCGTCGCCCGAATCTCCGCTTCGGCATCAGCAGGGGTCGCGGATCTGGCGGAGGCTGTGCGCACCGTCTTTTCCGGCGATGCGGAACTGCGCCGCCGGGTGGCATTCTCGGTGGCGATGATCGCCCTGTCGGCCAAGATGGCCAAGGCCGACGGCGTGGTGACCCAGGACGAGATCCGCGCCTTCCAGGACATTTTCGAGGTGCCGCGTGAGCAGACCCGCAATGTCGCGCGGCTCTACGACCTGGCCAAGCGCGACGTCGCCGGCTTCGAGGCCTATGCCGAGCAGATGGCGCGGCTGTGCGGGTCGGGCCATGCGAACTGCCTGATGCTGGAGGACATTCTCGACGGCCTGTTCTACATCGCCACCGCCGACGGCGTGCTGCACGAGCGCGAAGGGCAGTTCCTGTACCGGGTGGCCGAGATCTTCCGGATCGAGGAGACGCACTACCGCACGATCATGGCGCGGCATGTCGATCTGGGCACCGGCGACCCCTACCGCGTGCTCGGCATCGAGCGCGGCATTCCCTTCGCCGAGGTCAGGAAGCGCTACCGCAAGCTGGTGGCCGAAAACCATCCCGACCGGCTGGTCGCGCGCGGCCTGCCGCAGGAATTCATCAACATCGCGACGAAGCGGCTTGCCGCCATCAACGCCGCCTACGAGACGATCGAGCGGGAACTGGCCCCGGCATGAGCGGCTTCCCGCCCGACCATGCCGGCGCGGAAGTGCGTGTCTCGCCGAATTTCGGGCCGCGGCGCGAGGTCTCGGCACCCGACATGATCGTGCTGCACTATACCGGTATGGAGACCGGGCCGGCGGCCGAGGCCTGGCTATGCGACCCGGCCAGCGAAGTGTCGTCCCATTACCTTGTGCATGAGGACGGCCGCATCGTGCAGATGGTGCGCGAGAGCGACCGCGCCTGGCATGCCGGCAAGAGCTCGTGGCGCGGGGTCACCGACATCAACTCCCGCTCGGTCGGCATCGAGATTGTCAATCCCGGCCACACGCTCGGCTACCGTGCCTTTCCCGGGCGGCAGATCGAGGCGGTGATCGCGCTGTGCGCGGGCATCTGCAGCCGCCACGGCGTGCCGCCGGAGCGGGTGCTTGCCCATTCCGACGTGGCGCCGGGGCGCAAGGTGGACCCGGGCGAGAAGTTTCCGTGGCGGGCGCTGGCAGAGGCCGGGATCGGCCGCTTCGTTTCGGCCAGCCCCGTCCGGCGCGGCGCTGCGCTGGGGCCCGGCGATGCCGGCCCGGCGGTGGAGGAGCTGCAATCCATGCTGGCCCTCTACGGCTACGGCATAGACATCACCGGCAGGTTCGACCGCCAGACGGAGACGGTCGTGGCGGCGTTCCAGCGGCATTTCAGGCCCCGCCGCGTCGACGGCATCGCCGACGGATCGACCATGCGCACGCTGCGGCGCCTGCTTTCCTGCGCGAAGGAAAGCCTGTCGGGATGACGCCCGCCTTTTTCATTTGCTTTTTGGCGTGCGAATCCCCTTATACGCCGTGCCAGCCGGCCGGGCGGCCGCACCCGCGAACGCCGAAAGGCTGCGGGTGAGGAAAGTCCGGGCTCCACGGAGACACGGTGCCGGCTAACGGCCGGCGGGGGCGACCCCAGGGAAAGTGCCACAGAAAGCAAACCGCCACGATTTTCGTGGCAAGGGTGAAAGGGTGGGGTAAGAGCCCACCGCGCGACCGGCAACGGAAGCGGCACGGCAAACCCCACCGGGAGCAAGACCGAATAGGGGCGGTGCGAAGGGAAACCTTCGGGGGCTGTTTCCGGCCCACCGTCCGGGTAGGTTGCGTGAGGCGCATGGCAACATGCGTCCAAGATGAATGGCCGCCACGTTCCCGCGCCGCAAGGCCGGGGGCCATACAGAACCCGGCTTACAGGCCGGCTGGCATTTTTGTCCCGTTTTCCAGGAAAAGATACCGTTCCGCCAAGGGGTTGGACGGAAATGCACGGGTGTTGATTCAAGCCGTTCGCGCGCCGATTCAAGACGTTTCCGCTTTCGGCGCTGCTTGCGGATGGTGCGATCAAGTCGTACCATCATCGGGACAAGGAACAGGAGGCCGCCATGGGCCATGTCGACAAACGCTCCATCAGTCTCTCGCCCGAGCTTGCCGCCGAGGTGGACGGTGCCGTGGCCGCCGGCGAATACGCCTCGGCCAGCGAAGTGGTGCGCGACGCGCTGCGCCTGTGGAAGGAGCGGCGGGACCTGCTGGGCTATACGGTGGAGGAACTGCGCCAGCTCGTCCAGGAGGGCATCGACAGCGGGCCAGGCTCGGATGGTGCCGAGTTCATGCGGAGCCTCCGGGACAAATACCAAGCCGTGCCAGGAGAACCTGACAGATAGGCATGGCTTACCGAATCTCGCCGCTCGCGCAACAGGATCTCGAATCGATTGTCGGCTACATCGGCGCGCGCAATCCGCCGGCCGCCGTAAGGCTTATTGATCGCTTCACCTCCCAGTGGGAGCTGTTGGCCACGCAGCCCCGCTCGGGAATGCAGCGCGATGACATTCTTCCCGGGGTGCGTCACGCCGTTACGGGATCATATGTGGCCTTCTATCGTGTCGAGGGTGAGCATGTGCTGATACTTCGGGTGCTCCACGGACATCGGGAGATAACTTCGCACGACTTCGACGAATAATCCGCTCAGCCGCCCAGCCGGTCCAGCGAAGCCTTCATCGCCTGCCACAATTCCTCCGCCGGCTCGCAGCCGACCGAAAGGCGCACGAAGCCCGGCGGCACGGCGTCGCCGCGGCGCGTGCGGCGCTCGGCGGAGGTGTGCACCCCGCCGAAGGAGGTGGCCGACTGCATCAGCTCGCAGCCATTGATGAAATCCTCGGCGGTGTCCTCGGAAGCCAGCACGAAGGAGATGAGGAAGCCGAAGCGCTCCATCTGGGCGCGGGCAAGGTTGTGCGCGGGATCGTCGGCCAGGCCGGGAAAGCGCACCGAGCGCACGGCCGGATGCTCCCGCAGCCGGGGCGCGATGAACTCGGCATTGTCGCACATGCGCTGGAAGCGCAGTTCCAGCGTCTCCAGCCCCCGGTGCACCAGCCAGGCATCGAAGGGGCTGGGAATGGCGCCGCAGGTCTTGCGCCAGTCCTGCACGCCGGCGACGATGTCGGCGTTGCGGCTGGCGACATGGCCGAACAACACGTCGGAATGGCCGTTGGGCGCCTTGGTGTCGGCGGCCACGACGATGTCGGCGCCGAGATCCAGGGGACGCTGGCCGAAGGGCGTCATCGTGGTGTTGTCGACGATCAGAAGCGCGCCGGCCGCATGGGCGGCCTCGGCGGCGGCAGCGATGTCGCAGATGTCGAGGCCGGGATTGGACGGCGTCTCCACGAAGGCGAAGCGGTAGCCTTCGAAGCCGCCGTCGAGGAAGGTCGCCGTCGGGCGCAGGTCGCAGGTCACGCCGAAGGCGCCAAGGTAGCGCTCGGCCACCAGCCGCGTGGTGGGGTAGCCGTCGGCGGCCACCAGTATGCGGTCGCCCGATTTCAGCAGGCTGAAGAAGGTGGCCGAGATCGCCGCCATGCCGGAGGGGAAGGCCACGCAGGAGGCGTCCTCGAGATGGCCCAGCATGTGCTCGACCGCGGCCCAGGTGGGATTGGAGAAGCGGCCGTACTGGTTGAAGTCCGTCGCGTCGCCCGGCGCGTGGAAGACGGAGGCCATGACGAGCGGCAGGGGGATGGGGTCGCCCTTCGACAGGTCGGCACGGCGCAGATGCGCGAGGCCGGCGGCCCGGGACTTCGATGTGGTTTCCATGATTTCGCGACTTTTCGGCAGGCTGCTTCGGGGACTCGACGCTACTGCCGGCGCGATCGCGAGACAAGCAAACGTTCGGAGGGATGAGGAAGCCGCCGCGAAGGTGGGGAGCGGGCCCTAAACGCTTCGTTAGGCTTAATGGAGGATAAAGGCCGGAATGCCGCCGATGCGCAGCCTGTGGTTGAGGCGGGCAGGTTTTGATGAAGTCGGTCCCGTTGACGCCCATACTGGCCCATGTTATCCCATTCGCATACTCAAGCCTTCGTTCCGTGTCAGGGTGAAGCGTACGCCGAATGGGCAGCCGCTGCGGCTTTCCGTTCGCCGGTCTTCGTCTGGCCGAACGCGGGCGGGTGCCGGAAGGGACCGCGCCGCGGTGGCACGGGCACGGAAGTGGAAAGGGGTACGGCGGCTGAGGCGGCCGTGAAGTCGGATGGACCGTTTCCTGTCGAGCGCGGTGAACCGGATCGACGCCAAGGGGCGGGTCTCCGTGCCGGCGCATTTCCGCGCGGTGTTGCAGAAGCGGGGCTATACGGAGCTTTATGCGCTGCGCTGCCTGGATGTTCCGGCCATGGATGTCGGCGGGCTCGACCTGCTCGACCGCTACGAGCAGCGCATCGCCCAGGAGGACCCCTTCCTCCAGACGGCGGACGACATGTCCTTCTTCTGCCATGGCGACGGCATGTTCCTGAAGCTCGACCAGGACGGCCGCATCACCATGAACGATTTCATCCGTGCCCATACCGGCATCGCCACGGAAGCGGCCTTCGTGGGGCGTGGCACCTTCTTCCAGATATGGGAGCCGGCGCGGCTCGCCGAATATGGCGCGCAGGCGCGGGCGCGGCTGTTGCAGCTTCGGCAGGGGACGAAGCCTGGGGAGCGACCGGAATGACGACGGGCCACGGCGATCCATCAGCCGTCGGCGGACCGGCCCGTCACATTCCGGTCCTCCTTGCCGAAGTCCTGGAGGCGCTGTCGCCGAAACCCGGCGAGATCGTCGTGGACGGCACTTTCGGAGCCGGCGGCTACACGCGGGCGATCCTTGAGGCCGGCGCCTCTGTGGTGGCCATCGACCGCGACCCCGACGCCATCGCCGCCGGCCGCGAGATGGAGCGGCAATATGAAGGACGGCTGCGGCTGGTGGAGGCGCCGTTCTCCACGCTGGACCGGCATGTCGAGGCGGCGGACGGGGTGGTGCTCGACATCGGCGTCTCCTCCATGCAGCTCGACGAGGCCCTGCGGGGCTTTTCCTTCCGTGCAGACGGGCCGCTCGACATGCGCATGGCCAAGGCAGGCATGAGCGCGGCCGACGTGGTGAACGGCTTCAAGCCCGGCGACCTTGCCCGCATCTTCGGTTTCCTGGGCGAGGAGAGGCATGCGGGCCGCATCGCGCGCATGATCGAGGCGCGCCGCAAGACGCGGCCGTTCGAGCGCACGCTCGACCTCGCCGACGCCATCGAGACGCATATCGGCCGCAAGCCCGGCGACAAGATCCATCCCGCCACGCGGGTGTTCCAGGCGCTGCGCATCTATGTCAACGACGAGCTCGGCGAGCTGGCGCGCGCGCTGCTGGCGGCCGAGCGCGCGCTGAAACCCGGCGGGCGGCTGGCGGTGGTCACGTTCCATTCGCTGGAAGACCGCATCGTCAAGCGCTTCATCGCCGAGCGCGCGGATGCGCCGGCCGGCTCCCGGCACATGCCGCAGGCGCAGGCGCAGGCCCCCACGTTCCGCCGCCTCGGGGCGGGGATCACCCCCGGCGAGGCCGAGCTGGCCGCCAACCCCCGTGCGCGCTCCGCCCGCCTGCGCGCGGCCGTGCGCACCGATGCGCCGCCGCGCGGCGGCGACCTGTCCGTCTTCGATCTTCCGAAATTGCCGGGCGCCGCCCCGGCGCAAGCGAGGTGAAACCGTGTTCCGAACCAGCGACATCATCCTGATCGCCGTCATGGTCTCGGCCGCGGCCATGACCTACGCGATCAAGCGCGACGCCGAGGAGCAGCAGGCGCTGGTGCGCAAGCTGCAGGTGCAGATCCATACGGAGGAGGACACGATCAACCTGCTCAAGGCCGACTGGAGCCTTTTGACCCAGCCGGCGCGCTTGCAGAAGCTGGTCGAGCGCTACCAGGCCCAGCTCGGGCTGGAGCCGGTCGATCCCCGCCAGATCGTGCAGCTCCAGGACCTGCCCATGAAGACGCTGACGATCGAGGACCTCACGGGCGGCAAGATGGTGGACAACGACAAGAACGGCAAGGACGAGACCGTGACCGGAGCGGTGCGATGATCGGCGCATTCCTGAAGCGGGCGCGCAAGGACGGCGGCGAAGGGTCGATCGTCGTGGACAGCGCGCGCAAGGCCACCGGCGGCCGCACCAGAACCCGGGTCGTCATGACCATGGCCGTGTTCTTCGGCATCTATGCCGTCATCGCGGGGCGGCTGGTCTATTTCGGCTTCCAGGACCCCGACCAGTCCGGCCCGCCGGCCAGCCGCGTCACCGCCGCGCGGCCCGACATCGTCGACCGCAACGGCGAGGTGCTGGCCACCGACATCAAGACGTCGTCGCTGTTTGCCGAGCCGCGCCACATCGTCGACGCCGACGAGGCGATCGAGAAACTGGCGTCCGTGCTGCCGGAGATCGACTACGAGCAGACCTACCGCAAGCTGAAGAGCGGGGCCGGCTTCGTCTGGCTGCAGCGCCAGCTCACGCCCAAGCAGCAGGCCGAGATCATGCAGCTCGGCATTCCCGGCATCGGCTTCCGCACGGAAAAGCGGCGCTTCTATCCGGCCGGCAGCACTGCCGCCTATATCGTGGGCCTGACCAACATCGACAACCAGGGCATCTCCGGCATGGAGAAGTACATCGACTCGCAGGGCCTTTCCGACCTGCAGCTGTCGGGCCTTGCCGATCCGAAGGACCTGAAGCCGGTCAAGCTGTCCATGGACCTGCGCGTGCAGCATGTGGTGCATGACGAGGTGTCGGCCGGCCTGGAGCGCTTCCACGCCGTCGGCGCTGGCGCCGTGGTGCTTAGCATCAAGACCGGCGAGATCCTGGCCATGGCCTCGGTGCCGGACTTCGACCCGAACAACCCCTACAACGCCCAGGACAAGGACCGGCTGAACCGCATGTCGGCCGGCCTCTACGAGATGGGCTCCACCCTCAAGAGCTTCACCACGGCCATGGCGCTCGATTCCGGCAAGGTTTCGCTGGAGAGCCGCTTCGACGCCTCCCGCCCGCTCCAGGTCGGCCGCCAGACCATCCACGACTTCCACGGCAAGGGCCGCGTGCTGACCGTGCCGGAGGTGTTCATCTACTCCTCCAACATCGGCTCGGCGCGCGAGGCGCTGGCCGTCGGCATCGAGGGCCACCGGGAGTTCCTGCACCGCCTCGGCATACTGGAGCGCATGCAGACCGAACTGCCGGAGGTGGCGCGCCCGACCGAGCCCAAGGTGTGGAAGCAGGTGCACTCCATCACCATCGCCTTCGGCCACGGCGTCTCGACCACGCCGCTGCAGACCGCCGTGGGCTGCGCGGCGCTGATGAACGGTTTCCTGATGGAGCCCACCTTCCTGATGCGCAGCGTCCAGGAGGCGATGGAGACGGCCAAGCGCGTGGTCAGCGACAAGACCGCCCAGTCCATGCGCTATCTCTATGCGCTCAACGCCGAGAAGGGCTCGGGCCGCAACGCGCGGGTTCCCGGCTACCGGGTGGGCGGCAAGACCGGAACGGCCGAGAAGGTGGTGAACGGCCGCTATTCCAAGGGCAAGAACTTCAACGCCTTCGTCGCCGCCTTCCCGATGGACGACCCGCAATACATCGTGCTGACGATCGCCGACGAGCCGCAGCCGGAGAAGCCCGGCATGGGCGCCACGGCGGCCTCGAACGCCGGCATCATGGCCGGCAACATCATCCGCCGCTCGGCAGCCATGCTTGGCGTCAAGCCAGATTTCAGCCATGAAAATGCTGCAACGCTGGTCTCCTACTGAGTGATTCTTCGGCGCGCCGGCGACAGCGCGCCATTTTGTTTCGATGAACGGAATTCGATGAAGCTCAACGATCTCGCCGGTATCCTGCCTGTCGAAGGCGTCTCCGACATCGCGGTCACCGGCATCTCGTCGGATTCCCGCAAGGTGGTGCCGGGCGACGTCTTCTTCGCGCTTTCCGGCACGAAGGCCGACGGCGCCGCCTATGCGCAGGATGCCGCGCGGCGGGGCGCGGTCGCGGTCGTGGCCGCCGAGGGGGCGCAACTGCCCGGCCTGCCGGTGCCGCTGCTTGCCGTGGACGACCCGCGCCGCGCGCTGGCGCTGGCCGCCGCGCGCTTCTTTGCCCGGCAGCCGCAAACCATGGTCGCCGTGACCGGCACCAGCGGCAAGACCTCGGTCGCCGCCTTCACCCGCCAGATCTGGGAGCAGGCGGGCCTTGCCGCCGCCTCCATCGGCACGACGGGCGTGGTCGCGCCCGGCCGCAGCGAATACGGCTCGCTCACCACGCCCGATCCGGTCGGACTGCACCGGCTGCTGGCGGAACTGGCCGATGCCGGCGTTACCCATGCCGCCATGGAAGCCTCCAGCCACGGGCTCGACCAGCGCCGGCTGGACGGCGTGCGGCTTGCTGCCGGCGCCTTCACCAATCTCGGCCGCGACCACATGGACTACCATCCGACCGTCGAGGACTATCACCGCGCCAAGCTGCGCCTGTTCACCGAGCTGCTGCCGAAAGGCGCGCCGGCCGTCGTATTCGCCGACGATCCATGGTCCGAGCCCACCGTCGCGGCGGCGCGGGCGGCGGACCTGGCGGTGCTGACGGTGGGGCGGCAAGGCGATTTCCTCAGGCTCAAGCGCGTCGAGCACGAGCGGCACCGCCAGCGCGCCGAGATCGAGCACCAGGGCGCCATCCACGAGATCGACCTGCCGCTGGCCGGCGACTTCCAGATTTCCAACGCGCTGGTCGCGGCCGGGCTTGCCATCTCCACCGGCACCCAGGCCGGCAAGGCGCTTGCCGCGCTGGAGAAACTGAAGGGTGCGCCGGGGCGGCTGGACCTCGTGGGCACCACGGGCGAGGGCGCGCCGGTCTATGTCGACTACGCCCACAAGCCCGACGCGCTGGAGAACGTGCTCGCCTCCGTGCGGCCCTTCACCACCGGCCGCGTCGTCGTGGTCTTCGGCTGCGGCGGCGACCGCGACCGGGGCAAGCGCCCGATCATGGGCGAGATCGCCGCGCGGCTGGCCGACGTCGTCATCGTTACCGACGACAACCCGCGCTCCGAAGTGCCGCAAGACATCCGCGCCGCCATACTGGCGGCGGCTCCCGGCGCCATCGAGATCGGCGACCGCCGCCGGGCGATCCGCGAGGCGGTGGCCATGCTGCACGCCGGCGACACGCTGGTGGTGGCCGGCAAGGGCCACGAGGAAGGCCAGACCGTGGGGGCG
>DAOKZN010000017.1:10336-14168 GCA_035325625.1 Mesorhizobium sp.
CGACACGCTGGTGGTGGCCGGCAAGGGCCACGAGGAAGGCCAGACCGTGGGGGCGACGACCTTGCCCTTCTCGGACCACGAGGAGGTGCGCGCGGCGCTGAGGGAACTGGCGTCATGAATCCGCTTTGGACCTCGGAAGCGCTGGTGGAGGCGATGGGCGGCCGGCCTGTCGGCGCCATGCCGCGAGGCGTAAGCGGCATCTCCATCGACAGCCGCACGTTGCAGCCGGGCGAGGCGTTCTTCGCCATCCGCGGCGAGGCCATGGACGGCCACGATTTCGCGACCGCGGCGGTGCGGGCCGGCGCGGCCGTGCTGGTCGTCTCGGAAGGCAAGCTGGCGGCGCTGGGCCGGCTGACCGCGCCGATGATCGTGGTGCCGGACGTGCTGGCGGCCTTGGAAAGGCTGGGCGTGGCCGCGCGTGCGCGCACCTCGGCCAAGGTCGTCGCCGTCACCGGATCGGTCGGCAAGACCTCCACCAAGGAGGCGCTGCGGCATGTCCTGTCGACCGTCGGCGACGTGCACGCCTCGGACAAGTCGTTCAACAACCATTGGGGCGTGCCGCTGACGCTGGCGCGCATGCCGGCCGACTGCGACTACGCCATCTTCGAGATCGGCATGAACCATCCCGGCGAGATCCGCCCGCTGGTGAAGATGGTGCGGCCGCATGTGGCGATCGTCACCCTCATCGCGCCGGCCCATCTCGGCTTCTTCCGCAACCTGGACGAGATCGCGGAGGCCAAGGCCGAGATATTCGAGGGGCTGGAGCCGGACGGCGTGGCCCTTCTCAACCGCGACGACCCGCGCACCAGGCTGCTGGAGAAGCTGGCGCGCCAGGCGGGCGTGAAGCGCATCGCCACCTTCGGCGAGAACGCGCGGGCGACCTACAGGCTGCTCGACTGCGGACTGCACGCCGACCATTCTATCATCGCCGTCAAGATCGGCGGGCCCAAGGCGGGCGGCGAGGAGATCGTGGCGCGCATCGGCGCGCCGGGGCGCCACATCGTCCAGAACGCGCTGGCGGTGCTGGGCGCGGCGCATCTGCTCGGCGCCGACCTCGCCCGCGTGTCGCTGGCGCTGGGCGACCTCGCGGCGGAGCCGGGCCGGGGGCGGCGGCACCTGCTGTCGCATCCGCAGGGGCGCATCGTGCTGATCGACGAGAGCTACAACGCCAATCCGGCCTCGATGAAGGCGGCGCTGGCGCTGCTGAAGGCCACGCCGGTGGGCGAGGGCGGGCGGCGCATCGCCGTGCTCGGCGACATGCTGGAGCTGGGCGCCCATTCCGAAAAATTGCACGCCGCGCTGGCGCCGCTGGTGACGGATGCCGGCGCCCGCCCGGTGCTGCTGGCCGGCCCGCATATGGCCAGCCTCGCCAAGGCGCTGCCGGCGGAGGCGGAGGTCACGGTTCGGGCCACGGCGCAGGAACTGAAGCCGGTGCTGCTGCAGGCGCTGGGCGGCGGCGACGTGGTGATGGTGAAATCCTCGAAGGGCATCGGCTTCTCGAAGCTGGTCGAGGCGCTTCTCGGCCAATTCCCGGCCGAGACGGAAAAGACAGGACAGACCTGAGGCCGGGTCCGGGGGACGAAAAAACGCATGTTCACGCTGCTCGTCGATTTTGCGGACCATTTCTCGGTCTTCAATGTCTTCCGCTACATCACCTTCCGCACCGGCGGCGCGCTGATAACCGCGGCGCTGATCGTCTTCATCTTCGGCCCGGCCATCATCGATTCGCTGCGCATCCGCCAGGGCAGGGGCCAGCCCATCCGCGCCGACGGGCCGCAGACGCATTTCAAGAAGGCCGGCACGCCGACCATGGGCGGGCTGATGATCCTGACCGGCATCATCGTGTCGTCGCTGCTGTGGGCCAACCTCGCCAGCGTCTATGTGTGGGTGGTGCTCTTGGTCACGCTCGGCTTCGGCGCCATCGGCTTCTACGACGACTACCTGAAGGTGACCAAGCAGTCGCATCTCGGCTTCTCGGGCAAGGCACGGCTGGGGCTGGAGTTCCTGGTGGCCGCGCTTGCGGTGTGGATCATCATGCACAGCGGCCAGCACCCGTTCTCCTCCTCGCTCACCTTTCCCTTCGCCAAGGAACTGCTGGTCGACCTCGGCCTGTTCTTCATTCCCTTCGGCGCCTTCGTCGTGGTGGGGGCGGGCAACGCCGTCAACATCACCGACGGGCTGGACGGGCTGGCCATCGTGCCCATCATGATCGCCGCCTCCTCCTTCGGCGTCATCGCCTATCTGTCGGGCAACGCGGTGTTCGCCGAATATCTGCAAATCCATTTCGTGCCCGGCACCGGCGAGCTTGCCGTCATCCTCGGCGCGGTGATCGGCGCGGGCCTCGGCTTCCTCTGGTTCAACGCGCCGCCGGCCGCCATCTTCATGGGCGATACGGGCTCGCTGGCGCTGGGCGGGCTGATCGGCACCGTGGCGGTGGCCACCAAGCACGAGATGGTGCTGGCCATCGTGGGCGGCCTGTTCGTGGTCGAGATCTGCTCGGTCATCATCCAAGTTGGCTATTTCAAGATGACCGGCAAGCGCGTATTCCTGATGGCGCCGATCCATCATCATTTCGAGAAGCTGGGCTGGACGGAAAGCCAGGTGGTGATCCGCTTCTGGGTCATTGCCGTCATGCTGGCGCTGATCGGCCTGTCCACCCTCAAGCTCAGATAGGGCTCGGCCGCGATGATCCCCGCCACGTCCTTCTCCGGCAAGCGCGTCGCGCTCTTCGGCCTCGGCGGCTCGGGGCTCGCCACGGCGCGCGCGCTCGCGGCCGGCGGCGCCGAGGTGCTGTGCTGGGACGACAATCCCGACAGCGTGGCGAAGGCCGCCGCCGAGGGCATCCCGACCGGCGATCTGCGCGACGCCGACTGGCCGGGCTTTGCCGCCTTCGTGCTTTCGCCCGGCGTGCCGCTGACGCACCCCAAGCCGCACTGGACGGTGGAACTGGCGCGCGCCGCGGGCGTGGAGGTGATCGGCGACATCGAATTGTTCTGCCGCGAGCGCAACCGGCAGGCGCCGGACGCGCCCTTCATCGCCATCACCGGCACCAACGGCAAGTCCACCACCACGGCGCTGATCGCCCACATCCTGAAGGCGGCGGGGCGCGACGCGCAGATGGGCGGCAATATCGGCCGCGCGGTGATGACGCTCGACGCGCTCGAAAGGCAGCGCCACTACGTGGTGGAGTGCTCGTCCTACCAGATCGATCTCGCGCCCTCGATCAATCCTACCGCCGGCGTGCTGCTCAACCTCACGCCCGACCATCTCGACCGCCACGGCACCATGCAGCACTACGCCTCGATCAAGGAGCGGCTGGTGGCGGGGTCCGAAACGGCGATCGTCGGCGTGGACGATCCCTTCTCAACGCAGATCGCCGACCGGCTGGAAAGCGTCGGCAAGGACGTGGTGCGCATCTCCAAGCGCCTGCCGCTGACCGACGGCTATTTCGCCGCCGGAAACGACCTGATGGAGGCCGTGGACGGCCGCTACAGCCGCATCGCCTTCCTGGAAGGCATCGGCTCGCTGCGCGGCCAGCACAATGCGCAGAACGCGCTCGCCGCCGTAGCCGCCTGCCTCAAGGTCGGGCTCGAGTTGGGCGAGATTCAGAAGGGGCTGGAAAGCTTCCCCGGCCTGGCGCACCGTATGGAGCAGGTGGCCACCAAGGACCGCGTGCTGTTCGTCAACGACTCCAAGGCCACCAATGCCGACGCGGCGGCACCGGCGCTGTCCAGCTTCGGCCGCATCTACTGGATCGCCGGCGGGCTGCCCAAGGAGGGCGGCATCGAGCCGCTGCGCGGCTTCTTCCCGCGCATCGCCAAGGCCTACCTGA
>DAOKZN010000017.1:14268-16887 GCA_035325625.1 Mesorhizobium sp.
GGCGGCATCGAGCCGCTGCGCGGCTTCTTCCCGCGCATCGCCAAGGCCTACCTGATCGGCGAGGCCGCGCCCGCCTTCGCCGCCACGCTGGGCGAGGCGGTGCCCTACGAGATCTCGGGCACGCTGGCGGCGGCGGTGGAGCATGCCGCGCGCGATGCAGCCGGCGACGGCGGCGAGGAAGCGGTGGTGCTGCTTTCGCCGGCCTGCGCCAGCTTCGACCAGTTCCGGAACTTCGAGGTGCGCGGCGAAGCCTTCAGGCAAGCCGTGGCTGCTATAGCTGGCGCGACGCCTATTGGAGGGGCACGATAATGCACAGCCGTCTCGACAAAAGCCCGGTCTCCACATGGTGGTGGACCGTCGACCGCTGGTTCCTCGCGGCATTCCTGTCGCTGATGGGGCTGGGCATCGTGCTGTCCTTCGCGGCAAGCCCGGCGGTGGCGCAGCGCATCGGGCTCGACGCGTTCCACTTCGCCACGCGCCAGATCATCTTCACCATACCCGCACTCGGCGTCATGCTGGCGGTCTCCTTCCTCGACGCCCGGCAGATCCGGCGCCTCGCCATCGTCATGCTCGCCGTCATGCTGGTGCTGATGGTGGCGGTGCTCTATGTCGGCGTGGAGGTGAAGGGCGCGCGGCGATGGGTCTCGCTGGCGGGCATGTCGATCCAGCCCTCGGAATTCCTCAAGCCGGCCTTCGTCGTCATCTGCGCCTGGCTGTTCGCCGAGCACAGGCGCCAGCCCGACATTCCCGGCAATCTCTTCGCCATGATCCTGCTCGGCCTGGTCGTGTCGCTGCTGGTCGCCCAGCCGGATTTCGGCCAGACCATGCTGGTGACGGGAACCTGGGGCATCATGTTCTTCATGGCCGGCCTGCCCTGGTTCTGGATCATCGCGCTGGGCGCCACCGGCGTCGTGGGCGTGTTCGCCGCCTACGAGATGCTGCCCCACGTCGCCGGCCGCATCGACCGCTTCCTGACCGGCGAGGGCGACACCTTCCAGGTGGACATGGGCCGCGAGGCGCTGATCAACGGCGGCTGGTTCGGCCTCGGGCCGGGGGAAGGCACCATCAAGCGCGTCATTCCCGACAGCCACGCTGACTTCGTGTTCTCCGTGGCGGGCGAGGAATACGGGCTGGTGCTGTGCTTCTTCATCATGCTGATCTTCGCCTTCATCGTGCTGCGCGGGCTCAGCACGGCGCTGAAGGAGCAGGACGAGTTCACCCGCTACGCCGTCGGCGGGCTGGTGACGGTGTTCGGCCTGCAATCCATCATCAACATGGCCGTCAACCTCCAGCTCATGCCGGCCAAGGGCATGACGCTGCCCTTCATCTCCTATGGCGGCTCCTCGCAGATCGCCATCGCGCTGTCGATGGGCATGGTGCTGGCGCTGACGCGCAAGAAGCCGCAGCGGCGCAAGCAGGTCGGCCTCGGCGGCTTCCCGCAACGCGTCCTGCCGGCGGAATAGATGGCCAAGGGGGTCATTCTGCTGGCGGCCGGCGGCACCGGCGGGCACCTGTTCCCCGCCGAGGCGCTGGCGCATGAGCTCGCCGCGCGCGGCTGGTCGGTGCATCTGGCCACCGACGACCGCGTCGAGCGTTTCACCGGCCGTTTCCCGGCCGAAGCGATCCACCGGGTCCGCTCCGCCACGATCGGCTCGAAGAACCCGCTTGCGCTGGCGGCGGCCTTCTTCTCCATCTGGCGCGGGGTGCGGCAGGCCTCAGGCCTCATCGGCCGCATCAGGCCGGCCGCGGTGGTCGGCTTCGGCGGCTATCCCACGCTGCCGCCGGTCTATGCCGCCACGCGGCGGCGCGTGCCGACCCTCATCCACGAGCAGAACGCGGTGATGGGCCGCGCCAACCGGGCGCTTTCCGGGCGCGTCAGCGCCATTGCCGGCGGCTTCCTGCCGGCGGACGACAGCCCGGCGGGGCGCAAGACGGTGACCACCGGCAACCCGGTGCGGCCGCAGGTGCTGGAGGCCGCGAAGGCGCCCTACGCCGCTTCCGCCGGCGAGGAGCCCTTCCGGCTCCTGGTGTTCGGCGGCAGCCAGGGCGCGAAATTCTTCTCCGATGCCGTGCCGGCGGCGATCGCGCTGCTTTCGCCGCAGCAGCGCAGGCGCCTTGTCGTCGTCCAGCAGGCGCGCGCCGACGATGTCGAGCGGGTGAAGGCGGCCTATGCCGACCTCGGCGTTCCGGCGCAGGTGCAGCCCTTCTTCGGCGATATGGCGGAGCGCATGGCGGCCGCGCATCTGGTGATCTCGCGCTCCGGTGCCTCCACCGTGTCGGAGGTCGCCGTCGTCGGCCGTCCGGCGCTGCTGGTGCCCTATCCCTTCGCGCTGGACCACGACCAGGCGGCCAATGCGGCCGCGCTCGCCGCGGCGGGCGGGGCGCAGGTCCTGCCGCAATCGACGCTGTCGCCGCAGGCGCTGGCGGGTCTGCTCGGGCCGCTGATGGACGGCCCCGGCCGGCTGGCTTCGATGGCGGCGGCGGCCAAGTCGGCAGGCCGGCCGGAAGCGGCGCGGTTGCTCGCCGACCTCACAGAGGCTATTGCGTCGGGCAAACCGGTCATCGACTTCAGGAAGGAAGCGCGCGCATGAAGATGCCGCAGACCATCGGCCTCGTGCA
>DAOKZN010000018.1:0-16496 GCA_035325625.1 Mesorhizobium sp.
GCCGGCTATCACCGCGTGCGCATCGGCGCGCAGGCGCGGGCGCTGGAAAACCAGTTCGCCGTGCTGGTCTCGCCCACAGCCGGCCGGGCGCCCTGGTCGCCCGCCGTGGACGAGAATTTCGGCCGGGCCGCGCTCTACGTTCCCCCCGACTACGGCATGCCGCCTGACGGCGTGCTGGCCCAGAGCGAGGAGGTGTTCACGGCGCAAAGCCGCTGGCTGTTCGGCGACGTCGACCTTGCGCGCGTGGCGGCGCTGCGCCGCGAGGGGCAGGTCGCGCTCTACCGCGACTGGCCGGAGCAGTTCGGGGCCTGAAGCGCCACGCCCGCATCACGTCCGGGGCGGCGGCGCCTCCACGCCGAACAGCTCGGCCGCCTGCGCGGCGGTATAGTAGCCCAGCGCCACGTCGCGCCGCACCAGTTCGGGATCGCGCCGGCGCGGGTCGCCGTAGCCGCCGCCGCCGGGAGTAGCCACCCGCACGCGGTCGCCAGCCTTGAGCGGGATGTCCTGTTCCTTGGAAAGATGCGGCGGAACATGAGGCTCGCCGTCGCGGAACACGACCACCTCGTTGACGGCGCCGTCCTTGCCTCCCAGCACCCCCTGCGGGCCGAAGCGGCCGTGGTCCATGACGAAGGAGGCGCGCGCCTGCCCGCGCAGAAGCTCCACCTCGTAGGCGAGGCCGAAGCCGCCCCGGTGCCTGCCCGCGCCGCCCGAGCCCTCGCGCAGCGCATAGTGGCGGTAGAGCACGGGGAAAGCCTGCTCCATGATTTCCACCGGCGGCGATTTCGAGATGCCGATGGTGGAACAGCCGTTGGAGAGGCCGTCGTGGAAGAAATTGCCGCCGTAGCCGCCGCCCGAGATCTGGTACATGACATAGTCGCGCCCGCGCGCCGGGTCGTGGCCGCCAAGCGCGAAATTGCCGCTGGAGCCGGCGGGCGCGGCCGTGACCCTGTCGGGCAGCGCCTGCACGAGCGCGGCGAACACGGCCTCGGCGATGCGCTGCGACACCTCCGCCGCGCAGCCGGAGACGGGGCGCGGATAATGCGCGTCGAGGAAGGTGCCCTGCGGGCGCTTCACCACCAGCGGCTCGAAGGCGCCGGCGCTGATGGGAACGTCGGGGAAGATGTGGCGCATGGCCAGATAGACCGACGACAGGGTCGTGGCGAGCACGCTGTTCATCGGGCCGGCGCAGGGCGGCGAGGAGCCGGCGAAGTCGAAAATGAGCGTGTCGCCCTGCTTCTCGACCGCAAGCCGGATGGTGAGCGGCTCGTTCACCACGCCGTCGGAATCCACGAAGGCTTGCGAACGGTAGGTGCCGTCCGCGATGGCGGCGATGCTGGCGCGCATCTGCTCGGCGGCGCGGCGGCGCAGCTCGACGATCGCCGCCGATACCGTTTCGTCTCCGTAACGGTCGAGGATTTCATCGAGCCGTTCCTGTCCCACCATCAGCGCGGCGGCCTGGGCCTTGATGTCGCCGATGCGTTGGTCGGCGACGCGGATGTTGGAGGCGATGATGGCGTGGATCTCGGGATCGAGCCGGCCCTTCTTGAACAGCTTCACCGGCGGCAGCCTGAGCCCCTCCTGCTCGACCGCCGTCGCCGAGGCCGAGAAGCCGCCCGGCACGGCGCCGCCGATATCGGGCCAATGGCCGGTGTTGGAGAGCCAGCAGAATATCTCTCCCCGACGGTAGACCGGCATGGCGAAGCGCACGTCCATCAGATGCGTGCCGCCGAGATAGGGGTCGTTGACGATGTAGATGTCGCCTTCCTGCGGCGGCAGGCAGCGGCCGTCGCGGATCATCTCGATCAGCGTGCGGGTGGAATGCTGCATGACG
This sequence comes from Mesorhizobium sp., assembly GCA_035325625.1. GTDB lineage: Bacteria > Pseudomonadota > Alphaproteobacteria > Rhizobiales > Rhizobiaceae > Mesorhizobium. Next base: position 1,832 of record DAOKZN010000018.1, read on the forward strand.
CCGACGAAGACCGGCAGCCCTTCCGATCCCTGCGCGATCAGCGAACCGTCGTCCGCCGAATAGATGCCGTCGGAACGGTCGTTGGCCTCGGCGATGACGGGCGAGAAGGCCGCCCTGCTGAAGGTCAGGTCCATCTCGTCGCAGACCTGCTGAAGCGCGGCCTGGATGACGGACAGGGTGATGGCGTCGAGGGTCATGGCATCGCCTCGCCGGGTTTCGTGCGCCGGAAAGCCCGTTTCATCGCCCCACCTCGATCAGCATGTTGCCGTCTGCGTCCGAGCGCGCCGCATCGCCGGGCTCCAGCACCGTGGTGGCGTCCATCTGCTCCAGGATCGCCGGGCCTTCCAGCATGGCATCGAGCGGCAGCTTTTCGCGGGCATAGACCGGGGTTTCGATCCATTCGCCGGCAAACCAGACCGGCCTGACTTCCACAAGCGCGCCGGCAAGCGTGGCCGCGCGCCCTGCCGGGTCGATCAGCCGGCTGAGGTCGACCGCCGGGCGCACGCCGGTCACCGAGGTGTTGAGGTTGACGAGATTGGCGCGGATCTCCGGCAGCTCCACCTTGAAGCGGGCGAAATAGGCTTTCTCGAACAGCGCCTGCAGCGCCGCCCGGGACAGCTCGCCTTCCGGCAGCGGCACGTTGACGATATGGGTCTGGCCGACGAACTGCATGTCGGCGGAATGGGCGACGCGTATTTCCTGCGGCCGCACCGCCTCCTTGGCGATCAGCGCCCGCCCCTCCCGGGCATGCGCCTCCAGTATGGCGCGCAGACGCGCCTCGTCCAGCCCGGCCACCGGCTGGTTGACCGTGTTGACGAAGTCGTGGCGCAGGTCGGCCACCACGCAGCCGAGCGCGTTGGTGATGCCGGGCCGCGCCGGCACCAGCACCCTGGGCAGGCCGAGCTCGCGCGCAAGTGCGGAGGCATGCAGAGGCCCGGCGCCGCCGAAGGCGAAGAGCGCGAAATCGCGCGGGTCGTGGCCGCGGGCGATGGAGACCATGCGGATGGCGCCCGCCATCTTCATGTTGCCGAGCCTCAGCACCGCCCCCGCCGCCTCCACCGCCGAAAGCCCGGCGGCGCGGCCGATCCGCTCCTCGAACGCGGCGGCGACATGCTCGACCGTCACCGGGTTCTCCACGGCCAGCAGCTTGCGCGGGGCGAGTCGCCCCAGCACGAGGTTGGCGTCGGTCAGCGTCGGCTCGGCGCCGCCGCGCCCGTAGCAGATCGGCCCGGGGTCGGCCCCTGCGCTTTCCGGCCCGACCTTGATGAGCCCGGCCGCGTCGAGGCGGGCGATGGAGCCGCCGCCGGCGCCCACCGTGTGCACGGCCACCATCGGCACGTGGATGGGCATGGCGTATTCGATCTCGATCTCGTTGGAGACAGCCGGCTGGCCGCCGCGGATCAGCGCCACGTCGGTGGAGGTGCCGCCCATGTCGTAGGTGACGAGGTTGGCGTAGCCCGCACGGCGGCCGGTATAGGCGGCGGCGATGACGCCCGAGGCCGGGCCCGACATCACCGTCTTGGCCGCCTCGCGCGTGACGAAGCGCGCCGAGATCATGCCGCCATTGCCGTTCATGATGAGGAAGTCGCGCCGGTAGCCCCTGGCGGCCAGCTCGCCGCGCAGCCTCTCCACATAGCGCTCCAGGATCGGCTGAACCGAGGCGTTGACGGCGGCGGTGACACCGCGCTCGAACTCGCGCGCCTCCGAAAGCAGCGCATGGCCCATGGTGATGTGGCCGTTCGGCCAGAGCTCCGTCGCGATCTCGGCCGCGCGCCGCTCATGGGCGGGGTTGGCGTAGGCATGCAGGAAATGGATGACGAGGGATTCGCAGCCGGCCTCCAGCAGCCTGCGCACGGCTTCGCGCACGCCGTCCTCGTCCAGCTTCGTGCGCACGCGCCCCGAAGCCTCGACGCGCTCGGCCACCTCCAGCCTGAGGTCGCGCGGGATGACGGGCACGAAGGTGCCGGTCATGCCATAGGCCTGCGGGCGCGTGCGGCGGCCCAGCTCGATCACGTCGCGGAAACCCGCGGTGGTAATCATGCCGGTCCTGGCCAGCCGCCGTTCCAGCACCGCGTTCGTGGTGGTGGTGGTGCCATGCACGACGAGGCCGACGTCCTCGACGGGAAAGCCCGTCGCCTCCAGCGCCGAGATGACGCCGAAGGCCTGGTTGCCGGGCGTGGTCGGCGTCTTGGCGATGCGCACCCGGCCGCCCTCTCCGCCCTCCACGAGCAGCAGGTCGGTGAAGGTGCCGCCGACATCGACGCCGACGACCGCGCCGCCAGCCGGATCGCCGCCCGTCGGGTCGTCGCTTGTCCGATCGTGCGGCATCTGTGCCGAAATCTTCTCCCGCATCGTCGAAATCCGAAAACTCCGGCCTATTGATCTGGATCAGTTTGGAAAGGCGTTTCCCGGCATAATGTTGACGCGGAGATCATTTGTATACTAATAGATTTCCCGCGCACAAGGGCTTGCCCGCATGCGCCGGCACTTCGAAATTTGGTCCGCCGGGCAGCAGGAGCACCGCTCAGGCAGGCCCACGCGAGACAGGCCAGCACGACAGGAATGCCTTGATGAGCACCGCTTCCGCGCAGAACACGGTTGCCGCACCGCTGCCGTTCCCCATTCCCGCCAATGTGCACGCCGAGAAGGTGGTGTCGGTGAAGCACTACACCGACCGGCTGTTCTCCTTCCGCATCACGCGGCCGCAATCGCTGCGCTTCCGCTCCGGCGAGTTCGTCATGATCGGCCTGCCCAACGCCGAGAAGCCGGTGTTCCGCGCCTATTCCATCGCCAGCCCCGCCTGGGACGACGAACTGGAGTTCTTCTCCATCAAGGTGCCGGACGGCCCGCTGACCCAGCACCTGCAGAAGATCCAGCCGGGCGACACCGTGCTGATGCGCCCCAAGCCGACCGGCACGCTGGTGCTGGACGCGCTTACCCCGGGCAAGCGCCTGTTCATGATCTCGACCGGCACCGGCATCGCCCCCTTCGCCAGCCTGCTGCGCGATCCCGACACCTACGAGCGGTTCGCGCATGTCTACATCACCCACACCTGCCGCGACGTGACCGAGTTGGCCTACGGCAAGGAACTGGTCGCCTCGCTGTCGGAGGACCCGCTGATCGGCGAGTTTGCCGCCGGCCGCGTCACGCTCTACAATTCCACCACGCGCGAGACCTCGCCCTGCATGGGCCGCATCACCGCGCTGATCGGTTCGGGCAAGTTCTATTCCGACCTCGGCATCGAGAAGCTGAACCCGGAAACCGACCGGGTGATGATCTGCGGCTCCATGCAGATGCTGAAGGACGTCAAGGAACTGGTCGAAAGCCTCGGCTTCGTCGAGGGCTCGCTCGCCAGCCCTGCCAGCTTCGTGGTCGAGCGTGCCTTCGTCGGCTGACGCTATCTGACCGCGCGTCCGTCGGCGTCGAAGCGGTAGATCCTGTCGGGCTGCGGCGTTGCATAGAGCACCGCGCCCGGCTCGGCATCGTAGATGCCGAAGATGCGCACGGTGATGAGGCCCGCCTTCTCGCAGTCGAGATAGAGGTTGGTGTCGGCGCCCAGATGCTCGGCATGCACCACCGTGCCCTTCCAGTCGCCCCGGACCGGATCGACCGAGATGTGCTCGGGCCGCACGCCGATGGTCTTCACGCTTTCGCCCAGCCGCGCACCCTCGATGAAGTTCATCTTCGGCGAGCCGATGAAGCCGGCGACAAATTCGTTTGCCGGCGAATTATAGAGTTCCATCGGGCCGCCGACCTGTTCGATGCGGCCGGCATTCAGCACCACGATCTTGTCGGCCAGGGTCATCGCCTCGACCTGGTCGTGGGTGACATAGACCATGGTCGCCTTGAGCCGGCGGTGGAGCTGGGCGATCTCCAGCCGCGTGTTGACGCGCAGCGCCGCGTCGAGGTTGGACAGCGGCTCGTCGAACAGGAACAGCTTCGGCTCGCGCACCACGGCGCGGCCGATGGCCACGCGCTGGCGCTGGCCGCCCGAAAGCTCGGCCGGGCGGCGCTTGAGGTAGGGCTCCAGCGACAGCATGGCGGAAGCCGCGGCGATGCGCTTGTCGATCTCCGCCGCCGGCGCGCCGGCCTGCTTCAGGCCGAGCCCCATATTGTCGCGCACGGTCAGGTGCGGATAGAGCGCGTAGGTCTGGAACACCATGGCGATGCCGCGCTTTGCCGGCGGCGTGGCGGTGACGTCGGCGCCGTCGATCAGCACCTTGCCGGAGGTCGGGTCCTCCAGCCCGGCGACGACGCGCAGCAGCGTGGACTTGCCGCAGCCCGACGGACCGACGAACACTACGAACTCGCCGTCCGAGACTGCGAGGTCGATACCCTTCAGCACCTCCACCGGGCCGAAGGATTTTGTCACGTTCTCGATGTTCAGCGAGCCCACGGCGTCGTTCCTGCTCTAGAGCATGTTGCAGCCAAGCGGAATCGCTTGGCGTCGCAGACATGCAGAAAAATCAATTGGATAGACCATGATGTCGTCCGAAAACCGCTTCACGCTTTTCGGTACCATGGTCTAGAGCCTTACCGGCGCGCCGGTGCGCACGCTTTCGTCGGCGGCCAGGCACACGGCCAGCGATTTCACCGCATCGTCCATGTGGCGGGAAAGGTCGAGGTCCTCGCGCATGGCGCGCAGGAAGAAGGCCTGCTCCAGCTCGCACAGTTCCTGATGGCCGGGCTCGCCCTGCATCGACAGCAGTTCGTCGGGCCTGGCGAACCTGCCGTCCGGCCCGGTGGCGGCCGAATGCAGGCGGATGGTCGAGGTTTTCGTGTGGGTGTCGATGTCGTCGGACTTCGCGCCTTCCGCCATGACGATGGACACGCAGCCGTTGGGCGAGATCACATCCTTCACGAAGAAGGCGGTTTCGGAGATCATCGGCCCCCAGCCTGCCTCGTACCAGCCGACGGAACCGTCCTCGAACAGCACCTGCAAATGGCCGTAATTGTACATTGCGGGGTCGATCTCCTCCGTGAGCCGCAGTCCCATGCCGCGCACCTCCACCGGCCTCGCGTCGGTGATCTGGCACATGACGTCGAGATAGTGCACGCCGCAGTCGACGATGGGCGAGGTGGTCTTCATGAGCTGCTTGTGGGTTTCCCAGGTGGCCCCGCTGGACTGCTGGTTGAGGTTCATGCGGAACACATAGGGCCCGCCGAGCTTGCGCGCCTCAGCGATCAGCCGCGTCCAGGACGGATGGTGGCGCAATATGTAGCCGACCACCAGTTTCTTCCCGTTGGCCCTGGCTGCGTCCACCACGCGCCGCGCGTCCGCCACCGTGGTGGCGAGCGGCTTTTCCACGAAGACGTGGCATCCCGCTTCCAGCGCTGCCACCGCATAGTCGGCATGGCTGTCGGAATAGGTGGCGATCGCCACCGCGTCCGGCGGCTCGCCGGCCAGCGCGTCCTCGAAGGAGCGTCGGATTTCGTGGCCGGCAAGCTCGGCCGGCAGGGCCACGTCCGAGCGGTTGACTAGGGCCGCGATCTCGAAGCCGGGGTTCCTCGCATAGGCCAGCGCATGGCTGCGGCCCATATTGCCGAGGCCGGCGACGAGGACGCGGATGGGGGTATCAGAGCTCACTTGACGGCTCCCGAGGTGATGCCGCGGATCAGTTGCCGCGAGAAGACGACATAGAGGACGAGCACCGGCAGGATGGCCAGCGACAGCGCGGCCAGCACGGCGTTCCAGTTGGTGACGTACTGGCCGAGGAAGAGCTGCGCGCCCAACGTCACCGTCTTGGTGGCTTCCGAGGGCGCCAGGATCAGCGGGAACCACAGGTCGTTCCAGATCGGGATCATGGTGAAGACCGCCACCGTCGCCATGGCCGGCCGCACCAGCGGCAGCACCAGGCGGAAGAAGATGCGGTATTCCGAAAGCCCGTCGATGCGCCCGGCGTTCTTCAGGTCGTCGGACACGCCCTTCATGAACTCGGCCAGGATGAAGATGGCGAGCGGCAACCCCTGCGCGGTGTAGACCAGCACCAGCGCGGTCAGCGTGTTGACCAGACCGGAGGCCACCATCATCTGCAGGATCGCCACGGTCGCCAGCCGGATCGGGATCATGATGCCGAGCGCGAGATAGAGCCCCATCAGCGTGTTGCCGCGAAAGCGGTATTCGGCCAGCGCAAAGGCGGCCATGGCGCCGAACAGCAGCACGAAGAACAGCGAGGCCACGGTGACGATCAGGCTGTTCTGGAAATAGAGCAGGAAATCGCCCTGCCTCATCACGGTGACGTAGCCGATCAGGTCGAAGGTGCCCGCGGTCGGCGGCATCATCGGCTCGCGGAAGATCGCCTGCCGCGACTTGAACGAGTTGATGATGACCAGGACGACCGGAAACAGCGCGATCACCGTATAGGCGATGAGGATGGCGTGGGCGCCGATGGTGCGCGGCAGGGAATGGGTGGCGCGGCTCATCTCAGCGCTCCTCAGAACTGATACCGGCGCAGGCGCGTCTGGATCAGGAACAGATAGACGCACACGCCCGCCAGGATGATGAGGAACATCATGGTGGCGATCGCCGCGCCCATGTTGGGGTCGCCCACCTGGAGCTGGAAGCCGAAGAAGGCGCGATAGAGGAAGGTGCCGAGGATGTCGGTGGAATAGTTCGGCCCGGCCAGCGCGCCTTGCGCGGTGTAGATCAGGTCGAAGGCGTTGAAGTTGCCCACGAAGGTGAGGATGGAGATGATGCCGATGGCGGGCAGGATCAGCGGCAGCTTGATCTTCCAGAACTGCGCCCAGCCGGTGATGCCGTCGCATTCGGCCGCCTCGATCACCTCGTCGGGGATGGAGAGCAGCGCGGCATAGATCAGCATCATCGGGATGCCGACGAACTGCCACACCGAGATCAGGCTGAGCGCGGTGAGCGCATAGGCCTCCTTGCCGAGCCAGGGCGTGAACAGGCTTTTCAGGCCGACAAGGTCGAGCAGGTTGGGCGCCACGCCCCACAGCGGCGACAGGATCAGCTTCCAGCTGAAGCCGACGATGACGAAGGACAGCACCGTCGGCACGAAGATGGCGGTGCGGTAGAAGGCGGCGAGGCGAAGGCGCGGGCCGGAAAGCAGCGCCGCCAGCAGCACGCCGATCGGGTTCTGCACCAGCATGTGGACGATGAAGAACCAGACATTGTTGCGCAGCGCGTTCCAGAAGCCGGCCGACCAGTTCGGGTCGCCGAACAGCGTGCGGAAATTATCGAAGCCGACGAAGGACTGCACGTTGCCGATGTTGCGGAACAGCGCCAGCTGCAGCGTGCCGGCCAGCGGCAGGATCATGATTGCCGTGTAGACGATCACCGCCGGCGCCAGGAACACGCCGATATGCCAGCGGAACGGTCTTTTCGGTGCTGCTTCTGCCGTCATGGACGCGGTTCCCATCCGCTCGGTTCTTGCCGGATACAGGACGTCGGCGTGGGCCGTACCTTACCCTCCCCTTGTGGGGAAGGCCGGCGGGCAAACGCAACGCAGTGTAGTTTGCGGGCCGGGGTGGGGGTCAACTCGAAAAGAGCCGACCCCCGCCCCGCGTCAAAAACCTCGCAAGCTCGATTTTTCCCGCAACCTTCCCCGCAAGGGGGAGGGTGTCGGCGCCGCCGCTCACTTGGCGGGCTTGTACCAGCTGTCCAGCCCGTCCTGCAGCTTCTTGGCGGCCTGCTCGGGCGTGTCGGTGCCGTTGATGACGTTGGCCGACTCCACCCAGGTCTCGTTCTCCAGGTTCGGCGTGCCGCGCGACAGGATCTGGTAGGTCGAGCGGATGGTGGACTTGCACTTGCCGCGCCAAGAGACGAATTCCTGCGCCAGCGGGTCCTTCATCTCCACCGGCGTGGAATTCAGGCTGAAGAAGCCCGGCAGCGCGTTGGCGTAGATCTCGGCGAATTCCGGCGAGGCCACCCAGGTGAGGAATGTCTTGGCGGCGTCCGGGTTCTTGCTCTTGGCGTTGAGGCCAATGCCGATGTCATTGTGGTCGGAGATGTAGCAGGTGTCGCCCGCCTTCTCGACCGGCGGCGGGAAGGCGCCCATCTTGAACTGCGCCTGCGCGTTGAACACCGAGATTTCCCACGAGCCCGCCGGATAGATGGCGGCGCGGCCGAGCGTGAACAGGTTCTGGCTGTCGGGATAGGTCTGCGCCTCGAAGCCGTCGCCCAGATAGGGCTTCCACCTGGCCAGTTCCTCGAACGGCGCCACCCATTGCGGGTCGGTCAGCTTCTGCTCGCCCTTGATGAGAGCCAGCCGGCCGTCCTCGCCGTGCCAGTAGTTGGGGCCGATGTTCTGGTAGCCCATGGTCGCGGCTTCCCACAGGTCCTTGGTGCCCATGGCCATGGGAATGAAGGTGCCGTCCTCCTTGATCTTGTCGAGCGCGGCGAAGAACTCCTCGCGGGTCTCGGGCACCTTGATGCCGAGCTGGTCGAAGGCGTCCTTGTTGTAGATGAAGCCGTGGATGACGGAAGCCATCGGCACGCAGAAGGTGGCCTTGCCGTCGTCGGTGGTCCAGGCCGCCTTGGCCACGTCGGAGAAGTTCTCCATGCCCGGCAGCGTGGTCAGGTCGGCCAGGTTGCCCTTGTTGTAGAGCTCGAGCGACTTGTCGAAGGGGCGGCAGGTGATGAGGTCGCCCGCCGAGCCGGCCTGCAATTTGGCGCCGAGCGCCGCGTCGTACTCGGTCGGTGCCGCGGGCGAGAAGGTCACCTTGATGCCGGGGTTCTTGGCCTCGAAGGCGGGAATCAGCTTTTCCTGCCAGATGGCGAGGTCGTCGTTGCGCCAGCTCTCGATGTTGAGCGTGACGTCGTCGGCCCGTGCGGCGCCGGCGACGGCGAGCATGCTGGAGCCCAATAGAAGCGCAGTCAGCAATTTCGTTTTCATGTTCAGTCTCCCTGTTGACCTTGTCGGCACCGGCTTCGACGGGAGTTCTCGCCTCCCGTTCCCCGCGGGAGCGGCTCCGCACCGGGTGCCTGCAATTTTGGCAAGGGATGGGGACCGGCCCAGGAAGCCGGCTGCCCGGCCCTGCGCGTCGCGATGTTCGTTGCGGCCGCGCCTTGCGCCATCCCGTCTCCTCCGCTTTCATGACGATACCAAAAAAATACCACTTGTCCATGGGGGTTAACGAATTTGTGCCAGATCGTCATCATTCGGCAAAATAACCATGAGATTTCAACGAAATTGGCTTAACTTTTCCGCAACGGAAATTAACCTCTTGGCTAATGGTATTTTATTGGTATTATTCCAGCGAGGAGGCTCCAGCGTGGAATTCGTGCTTGGCATAGATGGCGGCGGCACCAGCTGCCGGGCGGCTCTGGCCGCCGCGGACGGCACCGTGCTCGCCCGCGCCAGGAGCGGGGCGGCCAATATCCGCACCGATCTCACCGGCGCGCGCGCCAACATAGCCGACGCCGCCCGGCAGGCTTTCCTGGCCGCCGGCATCGACCCGGTGCTGATGCCGCGCACGCCGGCCGTGCTCGGCCTTGCCGGCGCCAATGTCGGCACCTACCGCCAGCAGCTCGCCGCGATCCTGCCCTTTGCCGAAAGCCGGGTCGAGACCGACGCGGAGATCGCGCTGGAAGGGGCGGTCGGCTCCGGCGACGGGGCGATCGCCATCCTCGGCACCGGCACGGCCTATATGGTGCGCCGTGGCGGCGTCTCGCGCGCCGTCGGCGGCTGGGGCTTCCAGGTCGGCGACCAGGGCAGCGGGGCGCGCATCGGGCGCGACCTTCTGGAGCAGACGCTGCTTGCCTATGACGGCATCCGCGAGGGCTCGCCGCTGACGGCGGAGATGCTGGCCGTGTTCCGCAACGACCCGCAGGACGTGGTCGAGTTCACCACCAAGGCCACGCCGGGCGACTTCGGCGGCTTCGCGCCCAAGGTGTTCGAGCACGCGGCCGGGGGCGACGCCGTGGCGGCATGGATCGTCGGCAAGGCGGTGGCCGACGTGGAAGCGGCGCTCGGCGTGCTCGGCCTCGGGCCGGGCGACGCGCTGTGCCTGCTGGGCGGGCTGGCGCCGCTCTACGAGCCGCGCCTTTCGGCCCGCTACCGCGCGCTGGTCAGGCCGCCGCTGGACGACGCGCTGGGCGGCGCCGTGCGCATGGCGGTCAGGCTCTTCGGCGGCGCCGCAGGGGCGCGGCGATGAACGGCGGCGCCGAGGCCATCTTCGCCGCGCTGCGGCAATCGCCGCGCGGCGGCATGCCGCTTTATCTGCAGCTTCGCCGCAGCATCGAGGAAGCGGTGCGCAGCGGGCTGATCGGGCCGGGAGACGCCCTGCCTTCCGAGCGCGACATCGCCTCCCGGGCCGACATATCGCGCGTCACCGTGCGCAAGGCGGTGCAGGATCTGGTCAAGGACGGCATATTGGTGCAGCGCCACGGCTCGGGCACCTTCGTGGCCCCGCGTCCCGAGCGGGTGGAGCAGTCGCTGTCGCAGCTCACCTCCTTCACCGAGGACATGGCCCGGCGGGGCATGACGGTGCGCTCGCAATGGCTGGAACGCGGGCTCTATGCGCCCTCTCCGGAGGAGATGATGGTGCTGGGCCTCGGCTCCGGCGAGCAGGTGGCGCGGGTGGAGCGCCTGCGCATCGCCAACGACACGCCGCTGGCCATCGAGCGCGCCTCGCTCTCGGCGCGCGTGCTGCCGGACCCGGCCGGCATCGGCGCCTCGCTCTATGCCACGCTGGAAAAGACGGCCAACCGGCCCGTTCGGGCGGTGCAACGCATATCGGCCATAAATCTGGGCGAAACCGATGCGCATCTGCTGGAAGTGGCGCCGGGCTCCGCCAGCCTGCGCATCGAGCGCATCTCCTATCTGGCCAGCGGCAAGGTGGTCGAGTTCACCCGCTCGGTCTATCGCGGCGATGCCTACGACTTCGTGGCGGAACTGCGCCTCGGCGTGACCGATGCGGACGATGGAGGCCGCCCATGACGAAGACGCATATGCGGCGCGAGATCGAGGAGATTCCGGAAGCCGTGGCCCGCCTGCTCGACCGGTCCGGCCCGGCCCTTGTCGAGGCCGGACGCGGCATCAGCGCCCGCGACCCGCATTTCGTGGTCACGGTGGCGCGCGGCTCCTCCGACCATGCCGCCACCTTCATGAAATATGCGGTGGAGCTGACGGCGGGGCTGGCCGTCGCCTCGGTCGGTCCCTCGGTCGCCTCCATCTACGGCGCCCGGCTGAGGCTCGAAGGCTCGGCCTGCCTGGCGATCTCGCAGTCGGGCAAGAGCCCCGACATCGTGGCCATGGTGGAAAGCGCCCGCCGCCGCGGCGCGCTGACGGTGGCGCTGACCAACACCGCCGGCTCGCCGCTGGCGCTGGCGTCGGACCATGCCATCGACATCCTGGCCGGGCCGGAACGCAGCGTCGCCGCCACCAAGAGCTTCGTCAATTCCGCCGTCGCCGGCCTTGCGCTGATGGCGCATTGCACGGGCGACGAGCCTCTGCTTGCGGCGCTGCGCGAATTGCCGGAGCACTTCCGCAAGGCAGTCCGCTGCGACTGGACCGTGCTGGCGGACGCGCTGGAAGGGCAAAATTCCATGTTCGTGCTCGGGCGCGGGCCGTCGCTGGCGATCGCGGCCGAGGCGGCGCTGAAGTTCAAGGAAACCTGCGCCTACCATGCCGAGGCCTATAGCGGGGCCGAGGTGATGCATGGGCCGATGGCGATGGTGGGGCCGGGCTTCCCGGTGCTGGCGCTGGCCGCGCGCGACGCCGCCGAGCCCTCGCTCGCCACCGCCGCCGACACGCTCTCGGCCAAGGGGGCGGCCGCCTTCGCCACCTCGGCGCTGGCGAGCGTCGCCCGGCAGTTGCCCCATGCGGCGGCCGGCCACCCGCTCACCGATCCGCTGACGCTGATCGTTTCCCTCTACGCCTTCGTGGAGGCATTCGCGCGCCGGCGCGGGCGGGACCCCGACGCGCCCCCCAACCTGAAGAAGGTGACCGAGACGTTATGAACACGCGCCTTGCCCTGACCGGAGCCCGCATCTTCGACGGCGACCGCTGGCACGACGACGCGGCGCTAGTGGCGGCCGACGGGCTGGTCGAGGCCATCGTCGCGCGCGCCGACATTCCATCGGACGCGCGGACGCTCGATCTCGGCGGCGGCATTCTGGCGCCCGGCTTCGTCGACCTGCAGGTCAATGGCGGCGGCGGCGTGATGCTGAACGACGCGCCCTCGGTGGAGGCGATCCGCACCATCTGCGCGGCGCATGCGCCGTTCGGCACCACCGCGCTGCTGCCGACGCTGATCACCGACACACCGCAGATCACCGCCGCCGCGATCGACGCCGGCGAAGAAGCTGCGGCCGCCGGCGTGCCCGGCTTCCTCGGCCTGCATCTGGAAGGGCCGCATCTGTCGCTGGCCCGCAAGGGCGCGCACGACCCGAAGCTGATCCGGCCGATGACCGATACCGACGAGGCCGCGCTGATCGCCGCCCGCAAAAAGATGCCGGTGCTGCTGACCACCGTCGCGCCGGAATCGGTGGAGGCCGCGCGCGTCGCGGCGCTGGCGGCGGCGGGCGTCGTCGTCAGCCTCGGCCATTCCGATGCCGGCTACGATGCCGCAATGGCCTATGCCGGGGCCGGCGCCACCCTGGCCACGCACCTCTTCAACGCCATGAGCCAGATGGGCAACCGCGAGCCCGGCCTTGCCGGCGCGGCCATCGACGGCGGCACCTTCTGGGCCGGGCTGATCGCCGACGGCATCCATGTGCATCCGGCCACGATGGGCACGGCCCTGCGCGCCAAGCGGGGGCCGGGGCGGATCTTCCTGGTCACCGACGCCATGGCGCCCCTGGGCACGGACATGACCTCTTTCACGCTGAACGGCCGCACCATCTACCGCAGGGACGGCAGCCTGCGGCTGGCCGACGGCACGCTGGCCGGGGCCGATCTCGACATGATCTCGGCCGTGCGCTTCGTGCACCGCGCCATCGGCCTCGACCTTGCCGAGGCGCTGCGGATGGCCTCGGCCTATCCGGCCGACGCGGTCGGGCAGGGACACCGGCGCGGCCGGCTGGCCAGGGGCATGGCGGCCGACATGGTGGCGCTGACGGACGCGCTCGACGTGAGCGGCGTGTGGATCGGCGGACGCGAGGTCTTCGCCGAGGGCTGAAAGAAGGCCGCCGCCGTCAGCCGGCGGCGGCGGGGGTGCGCTCGGCCAGCATGGTGCGAACCGCGCCCATGGCGTGTTCCAGCTCCGCGATGGCGTCGTCGACCAGGGCACGCTGCTTCTGCAGCCGCAGAAGCTGCTTTTCCGACTTCTCCAGGGCCAGCCGGAGCTGGCGCGTGTTGGAGCCGGTGGGATCGTAGAGGTCCATCATCTGCTTGACCTCGCGCAGCGAGAAACCGACCTTGCGGCCGAGCAGGATGAGCTTGAGCCGCACGCGGTCGGCGCGCGTGTAGAGCCGGGTGGTGCCGTCGCGGTGCGGGCGCAGCAGGCCCTTGTCCTCGTAGAAGCGCAACGCGCGCAGCGTCACCCCGAAGGTCTTGGCCATCTCGCCGATGCGCAGGAATTCTTCGCCCTGCCCCTTCGGCGCTCTGTGCGCGACTGCTGCGGTTTCGGTGGCGGTCATCAGTGTCATCGTCTTCACCCGAATATGCTGCGGTGCATCGGCCGCCTCGCCCCACGCTTGCGAGGAAGGCGGTGGTCCCTGCCCGGTCCGTTCCGGTCGGGAGCCGGGATGCCCGGCGCACCGGCAATATCTTACGTTTACGTAAACGATATATAGGAGGAGCTGCCGTTGGGCAAGGCGCTTCCTCTGCCGCCTTTCCGCCCGCAATCGTTGCATCCGCTTAAGCTTGGTTAACGCGTTGTTTACCATGATGGGTAAATGGTGCGCCTGTCGGTTTCCCGTGTTGATCCTGTAACGAATTTCTCACGGTTTCTCGGAGCGCGGGCGAAAGTCCCGGGAAGAGCGCCTTCCGCCGCTGCATGACGCAGGGCCGCCTTCGTATCCGGCGTGGATTTGACGGGAAACCGGCTGCAGGCCGGCCATTTTTGGGGACGGGCGTCTCGATGAACAAGCGGTCCTATCTCGACACCATCAACGCCGGCAGGCAGCGCAGGCCGCACACCACGCTGGAGCAGCTCAACCGCTCGCTGGAAACCCTCGAGAAGCGGCTGGACAGGAGCCGCGAGGAAGCCGCCGGCAACGCCTCCTTAAGGGATGCCCGCCCCGAAGCCGAACCGCGCTACCCCCGCACCGACCCCTATCGCCAGCAGCGGAGCTTCGAGGCGCCGCGCACGCAGCGCGAGCCGGCCTATACGCCGCGCGAACCGCTTGCCGGGGCGCGCGCGGCCCGCGCCCCTTCCTTCGACCAGGGCTACCAGTCGCTCGCCCGCGACATCGAGCGCCTGCGCGGCCAGGAGGACGGCGTCGCCATGGCCGGCAAGATCGCCGGCGAGCTGCGCGGCCTGCGCGAGGAGCTGCGCCAGCAGATGACCTCCGGTCTGCATCGCGAGTTCGAGATGCTGCGCCGCGACATCGAGCGCGCGTCCCGGTCCGCGCCCTCGGCGCGTGAGAGCGCGGCGCTCGGCATGGAGTTCGAGCGGCTTTCCGGCGCCATTCAGGAGCTTGCCGAAAAGAGCGACGACAGAAGCGTGAACCTGCTGCGCCTCGAACTGGAGCAGGTGCGTTCCGCGCTCGATTCGCTGGCGCGCGAGGACAGCGTGCGCGCCGTGGACCGGCGCTGGG